>NZ_JALQDB010000010.1:0-90945 GCF_023631465.1 Caballeronia sp. GAWG1-1 | reverse complement strand
CTGGCAAAGTCAGTACGCACGGCGTTCGACTGGTCGTCCGCGATGAACCAGTTTGCCATCCTGTTTGGAGAGCGTTTTACCAACGCACGCGGGTGACTCCGCTAACCGCCTCGCACACAAAAATGCGGACAGGTTCACGATGGTAGCTGGCTTGGGGCGGAGACCTTCGTTTCTTTCGACAAAAAAGCGGTATCACTGCTGACGAAGCAAGGGCAAGCTGCACGCCTGCTCTAGCGGTGGCACTCCAGCATAGAGCTCAAGGCAGCGACGGGCTTGTCAACCCGTCCCCTCCCAAAAGCTTTGATCCCGCGCCACCCAAGATTGTTCAGCTGTCAGGGCATCGTCCGCCGGTTCGTAAAGGGTTAATTACCCGGCGATGGCCCATAAAGACACGTCGATTCACTCCCACTCGATCGTCGCTGGCGGCTTCCCCGAGATGTCATAAACCACCCGGTTAATCCCCCGCACTTCATTAATGATCCGATTGGACACATGCCCAAGCAACTCATGCGGCAGATGCGCCCAATGCGCAGTCATGAAGTCCAGCGTCTGCACGGCGCGCAGGGCAACGACATACTCATAAGTCCGCCCGTCGCCCATGACACCAACGCTCTTCACCGGCAAGAACACCGCGAACGCCTGGCTCGTGAGGTCATACCACGACTTGCCCGTTTCCTTGTCGATGGTATTGCGCAACGTTTCGATAAAGATCGCGTCCGCCTGACGCAAAAGGTCAGCGAACTCGCGCTTTACTTCGCCGAGAATACGCACGCCAAGTCCCGGTCCCGGGAACGGATGGCGGTACACCATCGCGTGCGGCAAACCAAGCTTCACGCCCAACTCGCGCACTTCGTCCTTGAACAGCTCGCGCAACGGTTCGAGCAGCTTCAGGTTCAGCGTCTCCGGCAAGCCGCCGACGTTGTGATGGCTCTTGATCGTATGCGCGCCCTTCTTGCCCTTGCCCGCCGATTCGATCACGTCCGGATAAATGGTGCCCTGCGCGAGCCACTTGGCATCCGTGAGCTTCTGGGATTCCGCATCGAACACTTCGACGAACTCGGCGCCGATGATCTTGCGCTTCGCCTCCGGGTCCGTGACGCCCGCGAGCTTCGCGAGAAACTCCGCGCTCGCATCGACGTGGATCACCTTCACCCCTAGGTGATCGGCGAACGTGGACATCACCTGCTCGGCTTCGTTCTGACGCAAGAGGCCGTGATCGACGAACACGCAAGTCAGCTGATCGCCGATCGCGCGATGCAACAGCGCCGCCGCCACCGACGAATCCACGCCGCCCGACAAGCCCAGAATGACATGCTCGCCGCCAACCTGCTCGCGAATCTTCGCGACCGCTTCGTCGATGTAATGGCCCATCTCCCAGTCCGCTTTCGCGCCGCACAGTCCAAGCACGAAGCGATCGAGCATCGCGCGGCCTTGCACGGTGTGCGTGACTTCGGGATGCCATTGCACGCCGTAAAAGCGGCGGTCGTCGTCGGCCATCGCGGCGATCGGACACGCAGGCGTCGAGGCCATGAGTTTGAAGCCGGCCGGCAAGTCGGCGACCTTGTCGCCGTGACTCATCCACACCTTCAGCATCGCCTCGCCCTCGGCGCTCTTGAAGTCTTCGATGCCTTCAAGAAAGCCCGTGTGGTTGAGCGCAGCCACTTCCGCATAGCCGAATTCGCGCACGCTGCCGAGTTCGACCTTGCCGCCAAGCTGATCGGCCATCGTCTGCATGCCGTAGCAGATGCCGAGCACCGGCACGCCGAGATCGAACACAACCTGCGGCGCGCGCGGCGAGCCCGCCTCGGTGACCGAGTTCGGGCCGCCCGACAGGATGATGCCCTTCGGCGCGAACTCGCGGATGAAGGTTTCATCGACGTCGTACGGATGGATTTCCGAGTAGACGTGCGATTCGCGGATGCGCCGCGCGATCAGTTGCGTGACTTGGGAGCCGAAATCGAGGATCAGGATTTTGTCGTGCATGGCTGCGGCCAAAGGCTAAGTGAACGAATGGGTCTTGTGCCGGCTGCGCGCGAATCTCGCGCGAAGTCCGGCTGCCAATAAATCGACGGTCGGCGCAAAGGCCGACCGTGCTTGTCTTACTGCGGTACTGCCCGACGATGATCTGCCGTCTGCACGCCATCAGAGCGGCGTCTGGCGAACATCGGCACCGGTCAGCGGATCGACGCGTCTGCCCGTGACCGGATCGATATCGCCGCTAATTACAGGCTCGATGCGCTTGCCCGTCACCGGATCGATTTCGCGGCCACCGACGGGGTCGAACGTGCGGCCCGTGACCGGATCGACCGCGCCGCCGTCCATACGCGTGCGAGACAGCGGCGTCGCGGTATCAAGCGGACGCCTGGACGAATCGACCGTGCGGCCTGAAACTGGATCGATGGCCGTGGCTTCGGGCGCGCGCGCCAACGGACGTGTCGCGGTGTCCAACGGTATGCCTTGCTCGCGCTTGTCCGCCGCCTTCTGTTCTGCCCGCGTGGCCGAAGCCTTGCCTGCCGCCGCCAGACGCTCACGCCGCCGCACGGCCGACGACAAACGCACGCTGCCAAGACCTAGCACCATGAGCACGATGCCAACGAGCGTTGCGCTCACCTGCCCGAAGCCGGCCACTTCCGGCGTGCGCAACCCAAGCAGCCAGACCAGCACGATCACGCCGGAAAGCCACTCCACATGGCCCGAAACTCTTGCAGCCCGCGCCGTCAACGCGCCGTCGATAGCCGCGTGCAGTGAAAGCCACGCCAGTCCGAGCAACGCCACGCCGAGCAATTGCCCGGCGAAGGCGGGCTGAACGAGGATGGGGTCGAGTTGCAGCGCGGCGTACAGGCCGGTCCACGGCGTCAGCAGGAACAATACGCCGAACGCCAGAAAGATCAGCGCATTGACGATCAGCACGGCCCGCAGCAACGGTTTCATGATCGATCCCCGGGTTAGTCAATATGTTCAGTCGACGTGGTAATTCGGCGCTTCCTTCGTGATCTGCACGTCGTGCACGTGCGACTCGCGCATGCCGGCCGCCGTGATCTGCACGAACTCAGCCTTGTCGTGCAACTCGGCAATGGTGCTGCAGCCGCAATAACCCATGCTCGCGCGCACGCCGCCGATGACCTGGAACAGGATGGCGTTGACCGAGCCCTTGTAGGCCACGCGGCCTTCGATGCCTTCCGGCACGAGCTTGTCGATGTTCGCCGAGTTGTCCTGGAAGTAGCGGTCCGCCGCGCCGTCCTTCATCGCGCCGACCGAACCCATGCCGCGATACGCCTTGTACTGGCGGCCCTGGAACAGGAACACGTCGCCGGGCGACTCTTCCGTGCCCGCGAGCATGCTGCCCATCATGACGACGTTCGCGCCGGCCGCAAGCGCCTTCGCGACATCGCCCGAGAAGCGCGCGCCGCCGTCCGCGATCACCGGCACGCCGCTGCCGCGCAATCCTTCCGAGACGTTCGCGATTGCCGTGATCTGCGGCACGCCCACGCCCGCGACGATCCGCGTCGTGCAGATGGAGCCCGGACCGATACCGACCTTCACCGCGTCCGCGCCGTATTCGACGAGCGCCTTGGCGGCAGCCGCCGTAGCGATGTTGCCGCCGATCACCTGCACCTTCGGGTAGTTCTGTTTCACCCAGCGCACGCGTTCGAGCACGCCCTGGCTGTGGCCGTGCGCGGTATCGACGACGATCACGTCCACGCCTGCCGCCGCGAGCAGCTCGACGCGCTCTTCGTTGTCCGCGCCCACGCCCACTGCCGCGCCCACCCGCAGCTTGCCGTCTTCGTCTTTACACGCGTCCGGATTCTCGGTCTGCTTCGTGATGTCTTTCACGGTCATCAGGCCGCGCAGTTCGAACGCGTCATTGACCACGAGCACGCGTTCCAGGCGATGGCTATGCATCAGCGCCTTGGCTTGCGCGAGCGGCGTGCCTTCCTTGACCGTCACGAGGCGCTCGCGCGGCGTCATGATGTTGCGCACGGGCTCTTCCATGCGCTCTTCGAAGCGCAGGTCGCGGTTGGTGACGATGCCGATGAGCTTCGCGCCTTCCACGACAGGAAAGCCCGAAATGCCATGCTGCTGCGTAAGCGCGATGACGTCGCGTACGCGCATTTCCGGCGGCACGGTGATCGGGTCGCGCACCACACCCGACTCGAAGCGCTTGACCTTGGCGACTTCGCGCGCTTGCTCTTTGGCAGTGAGATTCTTGTGAACGATGCCGATGCCGCCCATCTGCGCCATGGCGATGGCGAGCCGGCCTTCGGTGACCGTGTCCATGGCGGCGGACACGAGGGGCATATTCAGGGAGATGTTGCGAGTCAGCTGGGATTTCAGACTGGTATCGCGCGGAAGTACGCTGGAGAACGCAGGCACGAGGAGCACGTCATCGAACGTGAGTGCTTTCTGGATCAGACGCATGGCAAATCCTATGGGCGCAAAAGCAGATTATACCGATAGTTCCTCGGGTTTTCACTGCTCGAACAGCGGCTTAGCCCAAGCGCACGCAAGTTATGGGCCGGGCGTGCGGGCGTTCTGACCGCTCCTGGCATATGCAGAATTAGACAAGACGTGGCTGGCGCGCGCCTTTACCCTCGCCTACATCGAATGGACGTGGGTCAGGGAGTCGGAATGCAGCGCGGTGTGATGTACGGAATGTCGGCCGGAGCAATCTGGGGTTTCATTTTTCTGGCGCCGCGGCTGTTGCCCGATTTCTCGCCGCTTGCTTTGAGCGTCGGACGGTATCTGATGTATGGCGCCGTGTCGCTCGCGGTGGCGCTGCCTATCGCGCGGCGGTTGATGACCAAGCTCACGCGCGCCGATCTCCTCGCGCTCGTAAAACTGGCGCTCGTCGGCAACCTTCTTTACTACATGCTGCTTGCAAGCGCGGTGCAACTAGTCGGCGTCGCGCCGACATCGCTGATCGTCGGCATCTTGCCCGTCACCGTCACGCTCGCGGGGCGGCGCGATGATGGCGCGGTGGAATTGCGGCGCCTCGCCGGGCCGTTGTCGATGATCCTGGCGGGCATCGCGTGCATCAATCTGGATGTGTTTCGCGACATCTTTTTGCAGCATGGCAGCGTCGAGACGAGCAGCGTGCCGACACGTCTTGCCGGCCTCGCATGCGCGCTCGGGGCGCTCGCCGCGTGGACCTGGTATGCGGTCGTCAACGCGCGCTACGTGCAGGCGAACCATCGTTTCGACGGCAACGAATGGTCGGTGCTGTGGGGAATCGTGACGGGCGTGCTGGGCGCAATCCTCGGCGCGATCATGTGGATGTTGCCCGCAGGCAGCGTGCAGGCCGCCGTGTCGCCCGAACGCTGGCAGTTGTTCTGGCTCGTGAGTTTTGCCCTGGCGGCGGGCGGTTCGTGGGTCGGCAACATCTTGTGGAACGCGGCGTCCAAGCGCTTGCCGCTGACGCTGTCCGGTCAGCTGATTGCGTTCGAAACGCTCTTCGCGCTGCTCTATGCCTTTGTCTACGACGGCCGCTGGCCGCGCGTGCCGGAACTCTGCGCCATCGCTTTGCTGACTGCGGGCGTGAGTTGGTCGGTGCGTCAGCACAGCGTCGTGACGCCTCGCGTCAGCAAGGAAGCGCCTGCGCATTGAAAGGCGCCGGCTAACGCGAATCCTTCGACTGCCACTTGCGGCCTTCGATCGAACCAGCCTTGCGTGTCTTCGCCACCCGGCGCAAACGCGCGGTTTTCGGGTCGACCTTGAGCGGCCGATAAATCTCCACGCGATCGAAGTCCGACAACGCCGTATCGAGCGGCTGGGTTTTGCCGAACACGCCGACCTTTTGTGTCGACAAATCGATTTCCGGATGCTGCTTCAAGACCCCGCTCACTTCAATGGCCTCTCGCACCGTCGCACCTTCGCGCAGATCGAGATGCGCGAGAAAGCTCGCGCCATCGGCAAGACCGTAACAAACGTCGATACGAAGGCTCATTTCTTGCCGTACCGTTGATCCGCGCGCTTCACGAAGGAATCGACGAAGGTGTTGGCAATATGGCTGAACACCGGCCCGATCAGCTTCTCCAGAATGAGGTTCGAGAACTCGTAGTGGAGCGCGAACTCGATCTTGCAGGCGTCCGCGCGCAGGGGCGTGAAGCGCCAATAGCCCGTGAACTTCTTGAAAGGGCCGCTTAAGAACACCATATCGATGCTGGTCGGACGTTTTTGCACGTTGCGCGTGGCAAAGTGCTGCTTGATGCCCTTGAAGCTGATGTCGATCTTCGCTTCCATGCCGTTCTCGTCCTGCCGCCCGATCTCCACGCCGCCGCACCACGGCAGAAACTTGGGGTAGTCGGCGACATCGGTGACGAGGTCGAACATTTCTTCCGCTGAATGGCGGATCAATACTGTTTTTTGGACGTCTGCCATAAAGGGCGCGGCGGGTGGCTTGATTGGGCGGCAACTGCGCTGGACGCATGGGATCGTCCCACAGACGGCGCGCTGCTAAAATTGTGATTTTAAACGAGTTGGGCACTTTCCATTCATGAGCATCATCGACAACAGAAAAGCCTTCTTCGATTACTTCATCGAGGAACGCTTCGAGGCGGGTCTCGTGCTCGAAGGCTGGGAAGTCAAGGCGCTGCGCGCGGGCCGCGGGCAGATCAAGGAAGGCTACGTCGTCATCAAGCAAGGCGAGCTGTACCTGATTGGCACGCATATCAGCCCGCTGCCCGAAGCCTCGACGCATATCAACCCGGACCCGGTGCGCACGCGCAAGCTGCTTTTGCATCGCGATCAGATCGACAAGCTCATCGGCAAGGTCGAGCAGCGTGGGCATACGCTCGTGCCGCTCAACTTCCACTACAAGGAAGGCCGCGTGAAGTGCGAGATCGGGCTTGCCAAGGGCAAGAAGCTGCATGACAAGCGCGAGACGGAGAAGAAGCGCGATTGGGACCGCGAACGCGCGCGTCTCATGCGAACGGCCGCGCGTTGATTCCGCATGCAAAAAGGGGCGCCCGAAAGCGCCCCTTCTGCTTTAGCTCTTCCTGATGATGCCGCCCCCGCCCTCGCCTTTCACGATAGCGAGCGCCGATGCGATCATCGAGCCCATGTCGGACATGTTGCCCGGCACGATGAGCGTGTTGCCCGCCTTCGCGATATTGCCGAACGCGCCGACATACTGCTCGGCGACCTTGAGGTTCACCGCTTCCATGCCGCCCGCCGTCTGAATCGCCGCGCCGATCTTCTCGATGGCTTGCGCGTTCGCCTCGGCCACCGCGAGAATGGCCGCTGCCTCGCCCTGCGCCTGATTGATCGCCGCCTGACGCTCGCCCTCGGACTTCTGAATCGCCGCCTCGCGCGCGCCGGAAGCAATGTTGATCTGCTCCTGCTTGCGCCCTTCGGATGCCGCGATCAACGCCCGCTTCTCGCGCTCGGCGGTGATCTGCGCCTGCATCGCGTGAAGGATGTCCTTCGGCGGCGTCAGATCCTTGATCTCGTAGCGCAGCACCTTCACGCCCCAGTTCGACGCGGCTTCGTCCAGCGAAGCGACGATGTTCTGGTTGATGTAATCGCGCTCCTCGAAGGTCTTGTCCAGTTCCAGCTTGCCGATGACCGAACGCAACGTCGTCTGCGATAGCTGCGTGATGGCAAAAACGAAGTTGCTCGATCCATACGACGCCTTCATGGCATCCGTGACCTGAAAGTACAGCACGCCATCCACCTGCAATTGGGTGTTGTCGCGCGTGATGCAGACCTGGCTCGGCACTTCGAGCGGAATCTCCTTGAGCACGTGCTTGTACGCAATGCGGTCGATGAACGGCAGCACGATGTTCAGGCCCGGCGTCAACGTCGCGTGATAGCGGCCGAGACGTTCCAGCACCCATGCGTGCTGCTGCGGAACGATCTTGACCGTGTTCACCACAATCACGATTGCGATGACGAGCAAGACTAGCGCGAAAATCATTTTCTACTCCTTGGGTTCTTGTTGATCGAGTTTCGACCGGTTTGCGCTCAGGAGCCTTTTGCGGCAACGACGAGCCGGCTGCCGTCGAGCGCGGTGATGCGATACCAGCGCGCCGTTTCCGACTCGCCCGGCGCCAGCACGATGTCCCACTGCGCGCCGCGATACATCGCCCGCGCGCGGCCATCGCGCCATTCGTCGACCTCGAGCGTCGCGCCGATGTCGAGATTCACCGCCGCATCGCGCGTGGCGTCGCGCCGCTTCCAGTTGCCGAAGCGCGAACGCCGCAACACGGCGACCGCGACCAGCGCGACGACCGCCGCCACGCCGAACTGCACGTGCGGCAACGCGCCCATTGCATGCGCAATACCGCCCGCGATCAACCCGAGCGCGATCATCAACAGATAGAACGTGCCGGTAAACAACTCCGTTACGATCAACGCACCGGCTGCGATCCACCAGATCAGTCCATTCGTCGCCATGCTCGTCTCCAAACGAAAACACCCCGGAAAGGTCCGGGGTGTTTTTTATAGCATGATGCGCCTCTCCGTCAGCACACGGAAAGGCACGGCTTACTTATTTTGACAAAGTAGTCGCCAATTGCTGCCAGGTGTCAATGATGGTGTCCGGGTTCAGCGACATGGATTCGATGCCCTGCTTTGCCAGCCATTCAGCGAGGTCCGGGTGATCCGACGGGCCCTGGCCGCAAATGCCAACGTACTTGTTGAGCCGCAGACACGTCTCGATTGCGCGCTTCAGCATGAACTTCACGGCTTCGTCGCGTTCGTCGAAGTCGGCGGCGAGCAGTTCCATGCCGGAGTCGCGGTCGAGGCCGAGCGTAAGCTGCGTCAAGTCGTTCGAACCGATGGAGAAGCCGTCGAAGAACTGCAGGAATTCTTCGGCGAGAATCGCGTTGGACGGCACTTCGCACATCATCACGAGCTTGAGGCCGTTCACGCCGCGCTTGAGCCCGAACTTGTCGAGCAGACCGACCACGCGCTCCGCCTGCTTTAGCGTGCGCACGAACGGCACCATGATCTCGACGTTGTCGAGTCCCATGTCTTCACGCACCTTCTTCAGCGCGATGCATTCCATATGGAACGCTTCGGCGAAGTCGTCCGAGATATAGCGCGATGCGCCGCGGAAACCGAGCATCGGATTTTCTTCGTCCGGCTCGTAGCGCGAACCGCCGATCAGCTTCTTGTACTCGTTCGACTTGAAGTCGGACAGACGCACGATGACGGGCTTCGGATAGAACGCCGCCGCGATCGTGGCGATGCCTTCGGTCAGCTTGTCGACGTAGAACGCACGCGGCGACGCATGACCGCGCGCAACGCTTTCGACGGCCTTCTTCAAATCGGCGTCGATGTTCGGGTACTCGAGAATAGCCCGCGGGTGCACGCCGATATTGTTGTTGATGATGAATTCGAGCCGCGCCAGGCCCACACCCGCGTTCGGCAACTGCGAGAAGTCGAACGCAAGTTGCGGATTGCCGACGTTCATCATGATCTTGACCGGAATCTTCGGCAGTTCACCGCGCTGCACTTCGGTCACTTCGGTTTCGAGCAGGCCGTCGTAGATCTTGCCTTCGTCGCCTTCCGCGCACGATACCGTGACGAGCGCGCCGTCCTTCAGCAAGTCCGTTGCGTCGCCGCAGCCAACCACTGCCGGCACGCCCAATTCACGCGCGATGATCGCCGCGTGGCACGTGCGCCCGCCGCGATTCGTCACGATGGCCGATGCGCGCTTCATCACCGGTTCCCAGTTCGGGTCGGTCATGTCGGCGACGAGCACGTCGCCCGGCTGCACACGTTCCATTTCCGAAGGATCGTGAATCACGCGCACCGGACCCGCGCCGATCTTCTGGCCGATTGCGCGGCCCGTGGTCAGCACGTTCGACTGGCCCTTCAGCTTGAAACGCATCTCGGCCTTGCCCGCGGCCTGGCTCTTCACCGTTTCCGGACGCGCCTGAAGAATGAAAATCTTGCCGTCGCGACCGTCGCGGCCCCACTCGATGTCCATCGGACGCTGATAGTGCTTCTCGATGATCACCGCGTACTTCGCGAGCTCGATCACGTCTTCATCGGAAATGGAGAAGCGGTTGCGCTGCTCGTGCGGCACGTCCACCGTCTTCACGCGGCCCGCTTCGCCGGCCTTCGTGAACTCCATCTTGATGAGCTTCGAGCCGATGGAACGGCGGATGATCGGATACTTGTTCTGCGCGAGCGTGGTCTTGAAGACGTGGAACTCGTCCGGATTCACCGCGCCCTGCACCACCGTTTCGCCGAGACCGTAGCTCGACGTGATGAACACGGTTTCCTTGAAGCCCGATTCCGTGTCGATGGTGAACATGACGCCCGCTGCGCCCACGTCCGAACGGACCATGCGCTGCACGCCCGCCGACAACGCGACTTCGGCGTGGGTGAAGCCCTTGTGGACGCGATAAGAAATGGCGCGGTCGTTGTACAGCGACGCGAACACGTGCTTCATGCGGTCGAGCACGTCTTCGATGCCGACGACGTTCAGATAGCTCTCCTGCTGACCCGCGAACGATGCGTCGGGCAAATCTTCAGCGGTCGCCGAGGAACGCACGGCGAACGAAAGCTCTTCGGGCGAGCTGTTCTGAAGCACGTCGAACCCACGACGGATTTCGTCTTCGAGACGCGGCTGCATGGGCGCGTCGACGATCCACTGGCGGATTTCCTTGCCGGCTTCGGCGAGCGACTTCACGTCGTCGACGTCGAGCGTCTCCAGACGCTTCGCAATGCGCTCGGTCAGATTGTTGTGATGCAGGAAATCGCGAAACGCGAGTGCAGTTGTGGCAAAGCCCGTGGGCACGCGAACGCCGGCTTCGGAAAGCTGGCTGATCATCTCGCCGAGCGACGCATTCTTGCCACCGACGATTTCCACGTCGGTCATTCGCAACTGCTCGAATGGAACTACATACGCCTGATCCTTTGCGACATCGTTCGCAACATTAACTGCGTTAGTCATACAAGCCCCTAAGGTGGATGAAATTCACGATCGCACGAGTGGGCTCATATGCGGCGGCGCTCATTGGAAGCGCGAGACGCATCTCGTACAACCTGTTTGATAAGCCATCGCGGTATGGATAGGGACGTCTGAAACTGCTCGGATTCATGCTTCTTTGAAGCAAAAATAAGCGAAGCAACCTCGTTTTGACGAAAATCCCAATCAATCCATACGCAATTGCTTATCGAACAGGTTGCCGCTATTCTACCGTGCCATTTCTCAATTTTGTCCCGGCATAATCAGCAAATAGACGGCAAAATCGAGGTCTTTGACGCCCGATGGTTCGGCGGCGCACACCCCGAATCCAGTTACCTTAACACAGGCCTTTTCCGCTCCCGTGCTCGCGCGTTACCTTCGAGCACGTGCCTTCCAACTCGTTCCCCATATCGCCGATGCCGCCATCCGTATTCATCGTTTCCGACGGTACAGGAATCACCGCCGAGACGTTCGCGCATTCGATCCTCGCCCAGTTCGACCAGAAATTCCGGCTGGTGCGCGTGCCGTTCGTCGACTCGATCGACAAGGCGCATGCGACCGTCGAGAAGATCAACGAAGTGGTGTCACTGGACGGACGGCGGCCCATCGTCTTCACGACGCTCGTCGACAGCGCGTCGAACGAGATCGTCAAGGGCTGCAATGCGCTCGTGCTCGATATGTTCCAGACCTTCATCGAGCCGCTCGAACACGAACTGGAAATCAAGTCGACGCATGCCATGGGCCGCGTCCACCAGAACGCGGACACCGAGGAATACAAGAACCGCATCGAGGCCATCAACTTCTCGCTCGCGCACGACGACGGTCAATCCAACCGCAATCTCACGGAAGCGGACGTGATTCTCGTGGGCGTCTCGCGCAGCGGCAAGACGCCGACGAGCCTCTATCTGGCAATGCAATACGGGGTGAAGGCGGCGAACTACCCGCTGATTCCGGAAGATTTCGAGCGCGGCAAACTGCCGACGCCCTTGCTGGAACATCGCGAGAAGATGTTCGGTCTTTCCATCGACCCGCAGCGGCTCTCGGAGATTCGCAACGAGCGCCGGCCGGGCAGCAAGTACGCGGCGCTCGAAAACTGCCGTTACGAGATCAACGAAGCCGAATCGATGATGAAGCGCGAAGGCGTGAAATGGCTTTCGTCGACGCACAAGTCGATCGAGGAAATCGCCACCACGATTCTGCAGGAGATCAAGCCGGAGCGGCCGTCGTACTACTGATCAGCGCCGCTGCTGGCGGCATTGTTCGAAAAGACAAATTGCCGCCGCAGCCGCCACGTTCAGCGATTCCATGCCGCCCGGCTGTGGAATCGTCACGCGATGCGTGACTGCATCGCGCCAGACCTGCGACACGCCCGCGCCTTCGTTGCCGAAGACCCATGCGAGCGGGCCCGCGAGATCGCAATCGTAAAGCGCGACCGCGCCATGTGAGTCGGTGATGGTCACGGGCGCATCCAGGCGCGCAATCAGGTTTGCCGGTTCGACATCCTCGAAGATATCGAGCAGAAAGTGTGCGCCCATGCCCGAGCGCAAGACCTTCGACGACCACGCGTAAGCCGTTCCCGGCGCGCAGAAAACGCGCGTGATACCCGCCGCCGCCGCGCTGCGCAAAATGGAACCGACGTTGCCCGCGTCCTGAATGCCGTCGAGAATCACGCAGGTTGCCTCGACGCGGTCGGGCAGCGCGGCATCGATCTTCTCAACGAGCAACAACATGCCAACGCCGTGCACGACGCTCGACAACTGGCCGAAGAGCGCATCCGGCAGCACGATCACACGTTTTTCCTCGATGCGCGCGACGATCTCCCGCGCTTCGGCATGGGAGAGCGCGCCTTCGGTCACGACGCAGGTTTCCGGCTGGCCGGCGGCGTCGAGATAGGCTGAAGCGAGGTGGAGCCCTTCGAGGAGCGCGTGAGCGCTGCGGCGCTGCTGCGCGGTCGAACCGGCGAGCGCCTTTAGACGCTTGTAGAGCGGGTTGTCCCGCGAGGTGATCGATTTCAAGATTCAGAACGCGCGTGCATCGGGGTCGTCGTTGATGGTCGCGGCGGCTTGCAGCACCTCGGGCGCGATGGCCGGCAGCATCGAGCCGAAACGGATATGCGCCTCGCGCACCGGCGCGAACGAACGCCGATGATGCTCGCACGGCCCATGCTCATGAAGCGCTTTCAGATGTTGCGGCGTGCCGTAGCCCGCGTGTGCATTGAATCCGTAGACAGGATGAACGTCGTGCAATTCCAGCAGCATGCGGTCGCGCGTGACCTTGGCCAGAATCGATGCCGCCGAAATCTGCTTGATGAGCGCGTCGCCGCCAATCACGGCTTCCGAGCGGATCGACAGCGTCGGGCAGCGGTTGCCGTCCACTTTCACGAGCGTCGGCGCAACCGCAAGCCCTTCGACCGCGCGCTTCATGGCGAGCATGGAAGCATGCAGGATGTTGATGGTGTCGATTTCCTCGACGCTCGCCGACGCGATGCAAAAAGCAAGCGCGCGATCGACGATCTTCTCGTAAAGCTCCTCGCGGCGTTTCGCGCTCAAGGCCTTCGAATCGTCGAGACCGTTGATGCGCGGCTTCGCGGGATCGAAGATCACCGCGGCGGCCACGACCGGCCCCGCCAGCGGACCGCGCCCTGCTTCATCCACGCCACAGACGATGTCGAACGGCGAACTGAAGTCCAGCCCGCTTTGGAGTGTCGCCCGCACCGCCTTTGTCTCACGCGCCATTATCCGGCTCTCCGCGTTTGCAGCACTCGCGCGACCGCGTCGGCCGCCTTCTGCGACGTGTTCTGACGCAGCGCGATATGCATGTCCGTGAAAATCTCCGTCAGGGTACGGCGGTTCGCTTCGTCGTTCAACTGTTTGAGCGTGGCGTCGGCGAGCGCTTCGGGCGTGGCGAAGTGCTGCAGGATCTCCGGCACCACGAAGCGACCCGCGAGAATGTTCGGCAAGCCGACATAGGGCAGATAGCCCTGACGCTTCATGATCTGGCCCGTGAGCCAGGGCACCTTGTAGGAGATGACCATCGGCTTCTTGAGCAGCGCGGCTTCAAGCGTGACCGTGCCGCTTTTCACGAGGATGGCGTCCGCGGCGGTCATGGCGGTCT
Source organism: Caballeronia sp. GAWG1-1 (assembly GCF_023631465.1). Lineage (NCBI taxonomy): Bacteria > Pseudomonadati > Pseudomonadota > Betaproteobacteria > Burkholderiales > Burkholderiaceae > Caballeronia > Caballeronia sp. GAWG1-1. Next base: position 76,910 of record NZ_JALQDB010000010.1, on the reverse strand, counting down.
GCGCGCGGCCGTCGGTAATCGTCAGCGAGAGATTCGGATGCGCATCGACGAGCGGCTGCAGAAGCTCGCGCAACGCGGGGTTCGCGGCCGGCATCAGAAAGCGCACGCCAGGCTCGCGCAACTGCATGAGTTCCATGGCGTCGAAAAAGGTCGGGCCGATCAGCGCGATCTCCGAGCGGCGGCTGCCCGGCAGCACGGCAATCACCGGACCGCCTTGTGCGATACCGAGTTCGCGTCGCGCGCCAGCGACATCCGGTTCGAGCGGGATTTCATCGGCGAGCGGATGGCCGACATAGCTCGCCGCCACGCCCGCCTTTTCCATCAACGCGATTTCGAACGGAAACACGCACAGCATGTGATCGACCGCTTTCACGATCTTCTTGATGCGGCCACCGCGCCACGCCCAGATCGACGGGCAGACGAAGTGCACCGTCGGAATGCCCGCTGCGCGCAATGGCTCTTCGAGACCGAAATTGAAATCGGGCGCGTCGACGCCGATGAACACCGACGGCGGCTCCGCGAGCAGTTGCCGCTTCAGTTCGTTGCGAATGCCGAGAATTTCGGGAATATGGCGCAGCGCTTCGACATAGCCGCGCACGGACAGCTTGTCCATGGGCCAGTGGGCTTCGAAGCCCGCCGCGGCCATGCGCGGACCGCCGATGCCGCTGTAACGCGTATCGGCAGGCAACCTTTCTTGCAGACCTTGAAGCAGCGACGCCGCGAGCAGGTCGCCGGAAGGCTCGCCCGCGACCATCGCAATGCGTGGCGAGTGGGTGATTGGCGTCATCGGGCGCGCTTAGCGGATGATGCCGCGCTGCGACGTCGCGATGAAATCGGAGAACGCCTTGACCGGAGCATCGCCCTCGCCGCCTGCCTTGCCCAGATCCTTCAGTTGCAATTTCGCTTCTTCGAGTGACAAACCGCTCTTGTAGACGATGCGATACGCCTGGCGCAACGCCGAAATGGCGTCGGGCGTGAAGCCGCGCCGGCGCAACCCTTCGACATTGATACCGTGCGGCTCGGCCTTGTTGCCCGCCGCGATGACGAACGGCGGCACGTCCTGCACGAGCGCGGAAGCCCCGCCCAGCATGGAATGCGCGCCGATACGCACGAACTGATGCACGCCCGACATGCCGCCGACGATAGCGTGATCGCCGACCGTCACATGGCCCGCCAGTTGCGCGTTGCTCGACATGATGATGTTGTTGCCGAGCCGGCAATCATGGCCGACGTGCACGTAAGCCATGATCCAGCAATCGTCGCCGATGGACGTCTCGCCCTGATCCTGCGCCGTGCCGGTATGCAGCGTGGTGAATTCGCGGATGGTGTTGCGGTCGCCGATCACGAGACGCGTGGGCTCGTCGCGGTATTTCATGTCCTGCGGGCGCCCGCCGATCGACGCGTAGTGGCCGATGCGGTTGTCGCGGCCGATGCTCGTGTGCCCTTCGAGCACGCTGTGCGAACCGACCGTCGTGCCCGCGCCGATCACGACGTGGGGGCCGACGATCGCGTACGGTCCGATTTCGACGGTATCGTCGAGTCGAGCGCCCGGCTCGATGATCGCGGTAGGGTGAATCTTGCTCATGCGCTTATCGCCTCAAGCTGTTCGTGCTGCCTGTGTCTTGACGGTGAACGCGGCCTCAGGCGGCCGTGTTCTTCACGGTACACATGAGCTCGGCCTCGGCAGCGGTCACGCCGTCAACTTCGGCGCGCGCCTTGAACTTCCAGATGCCTCGCATGTACCGCTCGAAGTTGACGTTGAGGATCAGTTGATCGCCCGGTTCCACCACGCGCTTGAAGCGCGCGCCGTCGATACCCACGAAGTAATACAGCGTGGTCGACGGATCGTGCGGTTCCTCGGCGAAAGTCAGGAGCGCCGCGGTCTGCGCGAGCGCTTCGAGAATCAGCACGCCGGGCATGACGGGCCGCGTCGGGAAGTGACCCTGAAAATACGGCTCGTTGATCGTCACGTTCTTCAGCGCTTTGATGCTCTTGTGCGGCTCGAGTTCGAGTACGCGATCCACGAGCAGGATCGGATACCGATGCGGCAGCAGCGTGAGGATCTTGTGAATATCGAGGTTGATTTTTTCTGTGCTCATGGTCGTTCTGCTCGCGCGCGTGTTGTGCGCGGAAATTGACTGCGGACGCGTTGAACGAATCTTGCGCCCGCCGGAAATGCCTTTGTGTTTATCTTCGATGCGGCTTGCTGCGTGTTTTGTTGCTGCCTCGATGATGGGATGGACCGTCGACGCTTCTGAAACCGTTGAACCCGGCCCGCTTACTGCGCGTTTCGTTTATGCGCCGGCGATGATACGAACCCTCGACGCTTTTACACTGCTTGACTCGGCCTGCTTACGGCACGTTTCGACGCTGCCTCGGTGAGAATACCAACCCCTTGCGCTACTGAAATTGCTGACGTCGCCGGCTTACTGCCCGTATCAAGATTGACCGCCAGTGCTTTGAACCAGCGGATCTTGGCTTGCTTACTCCGCGCCGCCCGCGTCGCCCTTACCTGCTTTCTCGCCCAACGCCGTTTCGAGCGCCTTGATGCGATCACGCAGCTTGTCCAGATTGCGCACCAGCGCCGCGCTCTTGTTCCAGTCGGCATGATTCACCGCCGGGAAAGCGCTCGTGTACATGCCAGGCTTCGTCAGCGACTTGGAGACGCCCGACTGCGCCGTGACGATCACGTAGTCCGCCAATGTGACGTGGCCTGCGATGCCCACTGCGCCGCCGATCATGCAATGCCGCCCGATATTCGTGCTGCCCGCGATACCCGCACAACCGGCGATAACCGTGTACGCGCCGATGCGGCAGTTGTGCCCGATCTGCACGAGATTGTCGATCTTCACGCTTTCTTCGATGACGGTATCCGCCATGGCGCCGCGATCGATCGTGGTGTTCGCGCCAATTTCCACGTCCTCGCCGATGTCCACCGCGCCCACCTGCGGAATCTTCACCCAGGTGCCCGTGCGAGCATCGCCTTCGCCCACGAAATCCGGCGCGAAGCCGAAGCCATCCGCGCCAATGACCGCGCCGGCGTGCACGATCACGCGCGCGCCCAGTTTGCAGCCGTGATACACGGTGACGTTCGGATACAGATGCACGTCGTCGCCCAACTTCACGCCGCGTCCGATGACCACGCCGGCATCCAGTTTCACGCGCTCACCGACGACCGCGCCCGCTTCCACCGTCACATGAGGCCCGATCACCGCGCTCGCCGCGACGTGCGCAGCCGGATCGACATACGCGCTCGGATGCACGCCGGGCTTCGAGACGGGCGTTGCAAGATCGATAAACGCCTGTGCGACGCGAGCGAAATAAGCGTAAGGGTTCGCCGTGACGATGAAATTCGTGCCCGCGCGATTGCCCACCTTCTCCAGATCGGCGGGCGAGATCAACACCGCGCCGGCGCGCGTCGTCTCGACTTGCGCCAGATACTTCTGGTTGGCGAGAAACGCGAGTTGCGCGGGGCCGGCTTTGTCGAGCGGCGCAAGCGCCTCGACCTTTTGCGTGCCCGCGCCGACTATCTCGCCACCAAAGCGGCTGACCAGTTCGTCGAGCGTGATCGCCATGCCTGATGCCATGCGTTCAGTTACTCCATGTCAGTTCGAGCTTGCGCCACTCGCGCCGCTCGCACCATTTTGCGTGCTCGCAGCCAGCGCCTTCAGCACCTGATCCGTGATATCGATGCGCGGGCTCACATACACCGCTTCCTGCACGATCAGATCGTAATGCTGCTGTTCCGCGATCTGCTTGATGACCTTGTTCGCGCGATCCAGCACCGCCGCGAGTTCTTCGTTACGACGCTGATTCAGGTCTTCGCGAAACTCGCGCTGCTTGCGCTGGAAGTCGGCGTCGAGCTGCGCCAGATCGCGTTGGCGCGCGGCGCGGTCGGTTGGCGCGAGCGAGGCGCCATTCTTGTCCATGTTGTCGGACATGGCCTTCATGCGCTGCGCCATGTCCTGCAGCGCCTTGTCGCGCTTGGAGAACTCCTGCTCGAGTTTCGACTGCGCAGCCTTCGCCGCCGCCGACTCGCGCAGGATGCGGTCGGAGTTGACCGCGGCGATGCGCGCTTCCTGAGCGCTCGCGCTCGCAGCCGCACCCAGGCCGAGAACCATCGACAACGCAAGCGCCAGCGCCATATGTTTCGAAAGCTTACCGGTTCGCAAAGTGTTCCTCACGTTACGTCGAAATGAATGAAGCCTCTGTTCTCGTCGCGACGCAGCTTAGAACGCCGTGCCGATCTGGAACTGGAACTTCTGATACTGGTCGCCTTCATGTTTCTGCAGCGGGAAGCCCAGGCTCAGCTTGAGCGGGCCGATTGGCGAGATCCATGCAAGACCGACACCATAGCCATACCGCAAGCCGTTCGCGCCGGCGCTCGTGCCGCCCTGATTCGGGTCGCCCCAGACGTTGCCGGCGTCGAGGAAGGTGAAGACGCGCAGCGTGCGGTCATAACCCGTTCCCGGCAGCGGGAACGTGAGTTCGATATTACCCACCGCCATGCGCGAACCGCCGATCGGGTCGCCCGTTTTCGCGTCACGCGGACCCAGCGAGCTCGGCGAGTAACCGCGCACCGAGCCGATACCGCCTGCGTAGTAGTTCTTGAAGATCGGGTACGTCTGGCCGTCGAGGCCCTTGCCGTAACCGCCTTGCAGATTGAAGCCGAGCACGAAGCCGCGCGCGAACGAGTAGTAATATTGGAACTGAGCGTCGAACTTGGCGTAGGTCGTGTTGCCGATAGGCGTGCCGTATTCCGCGTTCGATTGCAGGTAGTAACCGCGGCTCGGCACGAGCGCGCTGTCGCGATTGTCGCGCGACCAGCCAACCGTCAGCGGATAGTTGTTCACCACGCGACCGAATTCGTTCACGTAGTTGATGTACGACTGCGGCGTGGCCGAGTCGACGTCCATGGTGTTCTGCTCGGCGCCGACGCCGAAGAAGACCGTGTCCTGCTCGGAGAACGGAATGCCGAACTTGGTGTCCGCGCCCATCGTCACGATCTTGAAGCTCGAATCAGTCGAGTAGTAGAGCGGCTGATACGTGCGGTAGTAGGCGTCCGTGATCCGCTTGATACCGTCGATGGTGAAGTACGGATCGACCTGCGTGACCGTCAAGGTACGGTAGGTCTTTGCGGTGTTCACGTTCACCGAGAGACTCGTGCCGGAGCCGAACACGTTGTCCTGCGAGACGCCCGCCGAGAGCACCACCTTGTCCGTCGACGAGAAACCCGCACCCAGCGTGATGGCGCCGGTCGGCTTTTCCGCGACCTTCACGTCCACGTCTACCTGGTCGTTGGTGCCTTCCACCGGCGTGGTGGTGACATCGACATCCGTGAAGTAACCGAGACGGTTGATGCGGTCTTTCGAGAGCGCGAGGCGGCTCGAATCGAACCACGAGCTTTCCAGTTGACGCATTTCGCGACGCACGACTTCGTCCCGCGTACGCGTGTTGCCGTCGATATTCACGCGGCGCACATACACGCGGCGGCTCGGATCGACTTGCAGCGTGAGCGCCACCGTGTGATGCGCCTGATCGATTTCCGGCTGCGCGTTGACCTGTGCGAACGCGTAGCCGTATTCACCGAGCTTGTCGACGACGGCCTTGGTCGAGGACTGCAGCTTCTCGGCCGAAAAGAGTTCGCCCGGTTTGATCTTGATGAGCTTGCTCAACTCGGCGTCGCGACTCAGCAGATTGCCCGACAGCTTGACGCTGCTGACCTTGTACGGCTCGCCTTCATGCAAGGCGACGGTCAGGTACATGTCCTTCTTGTCCGGCGAGATCGACACCTGCGTGGAGTCGATGCTGAACTCGAGGTAACCGTGATTCAGATAGTACGAGCGGACATTTTCGAGGTCGCCCGTGAGCTTTTCTTTCGCGTAGAGATCGCTCTTCGTGTACCAGGAGAACCAGTTCGGCGTGGAGAGCTGCATTTCGCCGAGCAGCGTGCTCGAACTCACGGCCTTGTTGCCGACGAAGTTGATCTGGCGAATCTTCGCGCTCGGACCTTCGGCCACCGAGAACAGAATGGTGACGCGATTACGGTCGACCGGCGTGACGGTGGTGGTGACTTCGGCCGCGTAGTAGCCGCGCGTCAGGTACTGACGTTTCAGTTCCTGTTCGGCCTTGTCGAGCAGCGCCTTGTCGTAGGAGCGGCCTTGCGACAAGCCGACCGAGCGCAGCGCCTTGGTGATGGTGTCCTTGTCGAACTCGTGCAGACCCGCGAAATCGATGCTCGAAATGGCCGGCCGTTCTTGCACCTGCACGACCACGACATTGCCTTCAGTTGCGATTTGAACGTCGTTGAAGAAGCCCGTTGCATAGAGGGCGCGAATCGCTTCGGAGGCCTTGTCGTCGGTGAACGTGTCGCCTTGCTTGATCGGCAGATAGGCGAACACGGAACCCGGTTCGATGCGCTGAAGACCTTCGATCCGAATATCCTGCACGACGAACGGCGTAACGGCGTGTGCCGTGATACCCGTTGCGGCAAGCGCCGCGGCTACAGCCGTCTTAGGAACAAAGCGATGAGGTTTGAACAACGTGCTTCCCCAGTATTTAAAGCTGCATTCATTCCGGCGGTCGCTCGAACAACGCCGCCAGAGATTGTCAAAGTGGATCAGAAACGGATCAGGCGAGCCAGGTCGTTGAACAACGCGATCATCGACAAAGCGACGATGCACACCAGCCCCGCCCGTTGCAGAACCAGCTGCCAGCGATCGGACACCGCCTTGCCGGTAACGGCTTCAACCAAATAATATAACAGATGCCCACCGTCCAAAACCGGAATCGGTAACAAGTTCAACACACCGAGGCTGATACTCACGAGCGCGAGAAAGGAAACGAAAGCCGCCAGACCCAAACGCGCGCTCTTTCCTGCATAGTCCGCAATGGTGACCGGTCCCGAAAGGTTCTTGAGCGATGCCTCGCCGGTGATCATCCGCCCGAACATGCGCAGCGAATACATGCTGATGTCCCACGTGCGATTCACGCCGAGACGCAGACTTTCCACCGGTCCGTAACGCACGTCGACGCTAGGCAACTGATTGGCGAGCGCAGCACCTATACGGCCGATATCCTTGCCGCTCGACGCATCGTGCTTGACGTCGGGCGTCACCTGCACCGTCTGCTGCTTGCCCGCACGCTCGATCGTGAGCGTGACCGCTTTCGCGCCGTGCGCCTTCACGTAGTCGATGAAGCTCGTCGCGTTATCGACGTTATGGCCGTCTATTGCGCGCAGCTTGTCGCCCGCTTGCAGACCGCTCTTTTGCGCGGCGCTGCCCGCCTCCACACCCGCGACCGTGAGCGTGCCGCCGCCCGGCGTGAAGCCGAGCTTGTCCATGAAGTCCTGCTCGGCGTCCGCATCCGAAATGGTGCCGACACTCAGCGGAAAGTCGTACGTGCCTTCGTGCGTCTTCGCCGAAAGCACGATGCGGCGATGATCGAACGATGCATCGAGAATCTTCCAGCGCAGATCCGACCACGAGCGAATAGCGTGCGTTTCGCCGCCGTTGTCCGCGTCACGCATCGAAACGATCTTTTCGCCGCCTTCGAAACCCGCGCGCGCGGCTGCCGTGTTTGCCAGGGGCGTCGCGACGATTGCTTCGGGCTCCGACACGCCGCCCGCGAATACCGCCGCGAACAGCACGATGGCAAGAATGAAGTTCGCGACAGGCCCCGCCGCGACGATCGCAATGCGCTTCACGACCGGCTGCCGGTTGAAGGCGCGTGGCAGGTCCTCGGGCGCGATGCTCTCTTCGCTTTCGCGCTCGTCGAGCATCTTCACGTAACCGCCGAGCGGCAACGCGGCAATGGTCCACTCGACGCCGGTCTTCTTGCTGACCCAGCTCACGAGCGGCTTGCCGAAGCCCACGGAAAAACGCAGCACCTTGACGCCGCACATGCGCGCGACGCTGTAGTGACCGAATTCGTGGACGACGACAAGTACGCCAATCGCAACGACGAAGGCGACGATTTCGGTCAGAAAGTTCATGACGGCCTCAATGGGCGATGGACTCGGCGCCCGGCGCGCTGGCGGTGAGTTCCGCGACAAACCGATGCGCCAGACGGCGCGCGTTCGCATCGGCGGCGAGGACGTCGTCGAGCGATGCAGCGCTGCCGTTTGGCAAGGAGTTCAGCACGCGATCGACGACATCGCCGATCGCCATGAAACCGATGCGGCGCGCGAGGAACGCTTCCACCGCGATCTCGTTTGCGGCATTCAGCGCCGCGCTTGCCAGACCGCCCGCTTCCAGCGCGCCGATTGCGAGCGCGAGACACGGAAAGCGCGTGAAGTCCGGCTTCTCGAAACTGAGCGTGGCGATCTGTGCGAGATCGAGCGGCGCGACGCCCGAATCGACGCGATCCGGAAACGCCAGCGCATGTGCGATCGGCGTGCGCATGTCCGGGTTGCCGAGTTGCGCGAGCACGGAGCCATCTGCATAGGAGACCATGGAATGGATCACGCTTTGCGGATGAATCAGCACCTCGATGCGCGAACCGGGCAAATTGAAGAGCCAGTGAGCCTCGATGACTTCGAGGCCCTTGTTCATCATGGTCGCGGAATCGACGGAAATCTTGCGGCCCATGGCCCAGTTCGGGTGCTTGCAGGCTTCGTCCGGCGTGACGTCGATGAGCGTTGCCGGCTCGCGCGTGCGAAACGGGCCGCCCGATGCGGTCAGGATGATCTTCGATACGCCGCCGTGCAGCTTTGCCTCGCTGTCCGCGCAGGGCGGCAGGCACTGAAACACGGCGTTATGTTCGCTGTCCACCGGCAGCAGGATGGCGCCGTTGTCACGCACCGCATCCATGAAAATCTGGCCGGACATGACGAGCGCTTCCTTGTTGGCAAGCAGGATGCGCTTGCCCGCGCGCGCCGCCGCGAGCGTAGGCGCAAGGCCCGCCGCGCCGACGATGGCCGCGACCACGGTGTCGCATTGCGACGCCCGCGCCACGTCGACCAGCGCGGCTTCGCCGTGCGTCACCTCGGTTTTGCAGCCCGCGGCGTTCAGGGCGCCCGCCACGTGCGCAGCCGTTTCCGCGTCGCCGACCACGGCTACTTCGGGCGTGAAGCGCAGACACTGTTCGACGAGCTTGTCGCCGTTGCGATGCGCGGTGAGCGCGTAGACCGAGAAACGGTCCGGGTGCCGTGCCACGACGTCGAGCGTGCTATCGCCGATCGAGCCCGTGGAGCCGAGCAATGTAAGACGTTTTTGCATGAATTCTTCTCTAGCCGAGCATCAGCAATGCAATCGGCAGTACGGGCAGCAACGCGTCGATCCGGTCGAGTACGCCGCCGTGACCCGGCAGCAAACCGCTCGAATCCTTGACGCCCGCCTGGCGCTTAAGGAGCGATTCGAACAAGTCGCCGACCACGCTGAACGCAACCAGCACGGTCAGCGCGAGGAGCGCGCGCGCCCAGCCTAGATGTTCGACGAACGCGCTGAATACGGTCGGCGCCTCGAACGCGGTGGCGGCGGCAATCGTGCCGATGACCATCACCGCGACCCAGCCGCCGATCGCGCCTTCCCGGGTCTTGCCCGGACTGATGGACGGGGCCAGCTTGTGGCGGCCAAGGGCTTTGCCGGCGAAGTATGCGCCCACATCGGCCAGCCAGACTACTAGAAGAAGCGATAGCACGAAAGCCACGCCCACGGTGCGGGCCGCGACCACCGCGTGCCAGCAGGCCACGAACACGACGATTCCGGCAAAAAGCAGGAAGCCGCGCCACGCACCCGCCGAAAGCACGGGCTTGCGCAAAAGCGCATATGGCCCGGCCAACACCCAGAAAATAGCGGCCATTTCGAAGAGCGCCTTGGGCGCGACGCCGAGAAACGTGCTGAAAATGAGCGCGAGTCCCGCAATGAGCGCGTAGGCCACCGGACCCGCGCCGTTGAGCTTGAGGAGCCGTCCCCATTCCCATGCGGCGAAGACGACGACAAAACCGATCAACGCGCCGAATACGCCGATTGGCGCGAACAACGTGACCGGCACGAGGACCGCAAGCAGGACGATTGCCGTGATGACACGGGTTCTTAGCATGAAAGGGTGTCGGCCTTCTGCGATTGGTTTTCGACTTGTGCGCTGGTGCGCCCGAAGCGGCGTTCACGCTCGCCATAAGACGCGATGGCGCGATCCAGCGCTTCGGCGTCGAAATCGGGCCAGTAGGTATCGGTGAAATAGAACTCGGTGTAGGCGAGTTGCCACAGCAGAAAATTGCTGATGCGCTGCTCGCCGCCCGTACGGATGAAGAGATCCGGCTCGGGCGCGTAAGCCATGGCGAGATGCTCGGCGAAGGATTCGTCGTCCACGCGCGCCGGCACGCCCTGTTCGAGCGATTGCGCGATGAGCTTCTTCGTCGCCTGCATGATGTCCCAGCGCCCGCCGTAATTGGCGGCGATAGTCAGCGTCAAACGCGTATTGCGCGCCGTCTTGGTCTCGGCACGCTGAATGAGCGCACGGATGCGGTCGTCGAACATGGCGGTGTCGCCGACCACGCGCAGACGAATGCCGTTGGCGTGCAGCTTGCCGATCTCGCGCTCGAGCGCGGTCACGAACAGGCGCATGAGAAACGACACTTCCTCGGTCGGACGGCGCCAGTTTTCGGAACTGAACGCGAACAGCGTGACGAATTCGACGCCGCGTCGCGCGCAGCTTTCGACGGTGGCGCGCACCGCATCGACGCCGCGAGTGTGACCGGCGACGCGCGGCAGGCGCCGCTCGGTCGCCCAACGGCCGTTGCCGTCCATGATGATCGCGACGTGGCGCGGGACAGCCGCGACATCGGGCACGCGAACGGTAGAGCTGGTATAGGTCATGGCCGTTGAATCTTGAAATCGACAGAAGTGAGAGCCAGCCTCAATCTAAATGGTCGAGGCTGGCAAGACCGTATCTACGGCCTCACACCGTCATGATTTCGGCTTCTTTGGTCTGGACGAGCTTGTCGATTTCGGCGACGAACTTGTCGGTGAATTTCTGCACGTCGTCGCTTGCGCGGCGCTCGTCGTCTTCCGAAATCTCTTTGTCCTTCACGAGCTTCTTCAGTTGCTCGTTCGCGTCGCGGCGCAGGTTACGAACGGCGATCTTCGCCGATTCGCCTTCGCTCTTCACGACCTTGGTCAGCTCGCGGCGGCGCTCCTCGGTGAGCGCGGGCATTGGCACGCGGATCAAATCGCCCTGCGTTGCCGGGTTCAGACCGAGGTCCGACTCGCGGATCGCCTTTTCGACGACGCCGACCATCTTCTTTTCCCACGGCTGCACGCCGATCGTGCGGGCGTCGACGAGCGTCATGTTCGCCACTTGGGAGATGGGCACATTCGAGCCGTAGTAGTCGACCTGGATGTGATCGAGCAGACCCGTGTGGGCGCGGCCCGTGCGGATCTTCGCGAGATCGGCCTTGAACGCTTCGATCGACCGCGTCATCTTCTGGTCGACGCCTTTTTTAATGTCAGCCACACTCATTTGAACCTCCGAAACCTTGGGTTACTGGCAATCTAGGCGCCTTCGCGCGATCTTCCGGCGTGCTCCACACCGGCCGCGGCGCGGCGCCCTTTCAACGTCGCTTGAACTTCTCGTTGACCACTCTCAACGCGAGAGTTTACACGTGGACGAGCGTACCTTCGTCGTCGCCTTGCACGATGCGCTTGAGCGCGCCCGGCTTCGTGATCGAGAACACGCGGATCGGCAGCTTCTGGTCGCGGCACAGCGCAAAAGCCGTGGCGTCCATGACTTGCAAATTGCGGCCGATCGCTTCGTCGAAGCTGATCGTGCTGTAGCGCGTGGCGCTCGGATCTTTCTTCGGGTCGGCGGAGTATACGCCATCGACCTTGGTTGCTTTCAACACCACTTCGGCGCCCACTTCCGCGCCACGCAAGGCGGCAGCGGTGTCGGTCGTGAAGAACGGGTTGCCCGTGCCGGCCGCGAAGATCACGACCTTGCCTTCTTCGAGCTGGCGAATCGCGCGGGGGCGGATGTACGGCTCGACCACCTGGTCCATGCGCAGCGCGGACTGAACGCGCGCTTCGATGCCGGCGTGACGCATGGCGTCTTGCAGCGCCAGCGCGTTCATCATGGTCGCGAGCATGCCCATGTAGTCGGCCGTCGCCCGGTCCATGCCGGCCGCGCCGCCCGCCACGCCACGGAAGATGTTGCCGCCGCCAATCACGACGGCCATTTGCGTGCCCATCCGCACTACTTCAGCGACATCCGCCACCATCCTTTCGATTGTTGCGCGATTGATGCCGAAGGCATCGTCGCCCATGAGGGCTTCGCCGGAGAGTTTGAGGAGTACGCGTTTGTAGGCTGTGGGCATATGAGTTTCCGATCGCGCCGAGGAGGGTTGCAACAACGTAGAACTGTAGGGGTGAAACAATATTTACTGCAAGCGGCCGGACCGGGCGACGGGCGCGACGTATACGGGTTTTCCCGAATTCGCCGCGCCCGCGCGATGCTTGCCGCCTTACTGCCTTTCGATGCCCGGCGCCGCCATACCGCCGAGCGCCTTCACTTCAAACTCAGCCTTGCTTGGCGGCAGCAACCTGCGCAGCCACTTCCGCCGCGAAGTCGTCCTGACGCTTCTCGATGCCCTCGCCCACCACGAACAGCGCGAACTTCTGCACCGACGCGTTAGCAGCCTTCAACATCTGTTCGATCGTCTGCTTGTCGTTCTTCACGAACGACTGGTTCAGGAGCGACACTTCCTTCAGGTACTTCTGGACGCTGCCTTCGACCATCTTGGCGACCATTTCAGCCGGCTTGCCCGATTCAGCGGCCTTTTGCTCGGCGATGCTGCGTTCCTTCGCGATCAGGTCGGCCGGCACTTCGTCCGACGACAGCGAGACCGGCTTCATGGCCGCGACGTGCATGGCGACGTCCTTGCCGACTTGCTCGTCCGCGCCCGTGAACTCGACCAGAACGCCGATACGCGCACCGTGCAGATACGAGGCCAGCTTGTTCGCGGATTCAAAGCGCACGAAACGGCGAATCGACAGGTTTTCACCAATCTTGCCGACGAGCGCGAGACGCACGGCGTCGACCGTCGAGCTTTCGAGCGGCAGCGCGGAGAGCGCGGCCACGTCAGCCGGATTGTTCTTGGCCACGAGTTCGGCGATCGTCTTGGCGAAGGCCAGGAAGTCGTCGTTCTTGGCAACGAAGTCGGTCTCGCAGTTCAGTTCGACGAGCGCGCCCACGCCGCCGTCGATATACGACGTGACGATGCCTTCAGCCGTCACGCGCGATGCCGCCTTGCTCGCCTTGTTGCCGAGCTTCACGCGCAGCAGCTCTTCGGCGCGCGCCATGTCGCCGTCGGCTTCCGTCAGCGCCTTCTTGCATTCCATCATCGGCGCGTCGGTCTTCGCGCGCAGTTCTGCCACCATGCTTGCGGTAATTGCCGCCATCATTCGCTCCTTGAGTCTGTTTGATACGTCCCGCCGCTTGAATCCGCCACGGGAAAGGGTACTGGACGTGCGGGAACGCAATGCCGCGCTCCCGAGTGCCGCGGCTTAAAAAAAAGGGGCCTTTCGCAAAGCCCCCTTTTATGTCGGCCGCAGGGCTCGATTACGCCTCTGCGTTGACCTCGACGAACTCGTCGCCGTCGCCTTCACGGACAGCCTGGACCACGTCGTTCACCGCGTTCGCACGGCCTTCGAGGATCGCGTCGGCCACGCCTTCGGCGTACAGCGCGACGGCCTTGCTGGCGTCGTCGTTACCCGGAATGACGTAGTCGATGCCTTCCGGCGAGTGGTTCGTGTCGACCACGGCGATGACCGGAATACCAAGCTTCTTGGCTTCGGTCACGGCAATCTTGTGGTAGCCGACGTCGATCACGAAGATCGCGTCCGGAATGCCGCCCATGTCCTTCACGCCGCCGATCGACTTCTGCAACTTCTGCATTTCGCGTTCGAACAGAAGCGCTTCCTTCTTGCTCATGCGCTCGGTTTCACCCGCTTCGACGGATGCCTCCATGTCCTTCAGGCGCTTGATCGAAACCTTCAAGGTCTTGAAGTTGGTCAGCATGCCGCCGAGCCAGCGGGCGTTGACGAAAGGCATACCCGAGCGGGCGGCTTCCTGAGCGATGGTGTCGCGCGATTGACGCTTCGTGCCCACGAACAGGATCGTGCCGCGGTTCGCTGCCAACTGGCGCACGTACTTCAGCGCGTCGTTGTAGAGCGGCAGCGTCTTTTCGAGGTTGATGATGTGAATCTTGTTGCGATGACCGAAAATGAACGGGGCCATCTTGGGGTTCCAGAAGCGCGTTTGGTGACCGAAGTGGACACCTGCTTCCAGCATTTGACGCATCGTGACTGCCATGAAATTCTCCGCGAGGGTTGGGTCTTAAGCCGGCTGCCGCATCCCGCGCCCGGTGCTTCTAGCTAACCGGACGCCGGACACCCTGGGTGCGCCGGCTTGCGAATCGAACGATTGTCTGTAAGAGAAGCGAGACGTCCCGCCACCCTAACTTTCAACCTCTTTCCAAGCCCTACTACACCTAGATAAAAGTGTGGATAGGACTTAGCCCGTAACTATAGCATGTGAGGATTGACTAGCTCAAGCCGCTTGCAGGTGCCCGAAAGCGCTTGGGGAAGCCCGATCCATGCCCCGCATGCCTTTGATTCGGGCTGCGGCGCCCTCTCTAAGGTGCGATAATGCCGATTTCGCGGCTCACGGCCGCATACTCGCATTTCTGAGCCTAGTCATGTCCATTACGCTGAAAAACGATCACGATATCGCGCAAATGCGCGTCGCCTGCCGGCTCGCCAGCGAAGTGCTCGATTTCATCACGCCGCATATCGTTGCTGGCGTGACCACCGAAGAACTCGACCGCCTTTGCCACGAACTCATGGTGAAGGAACAGGGCACAGTGCCCGCACCGCTCAACTATCAGCCGCCGGGTTATCCGCCTTACCCGAAAGCGACCTGCATTTCCGTCAACGACGTAATCTGCCACGGCATTCCCGGCGAAAAAGTGCTCAAGAACGGCGACGCGCTCAATATTGACGTCACCGTCATTAAGAACGGCTATTTCGGCGACACGAGCCGCATGTTCATCGTCGGCGAAGGGTCCATTCTGGCGAAGCGTCTGGTGCAAACCACCTTCGATTGCATGTGGCTCGGCATCGATCAGGTGCGTCCGGGCGCGCATCTCGGCGACATCGGCGCGGCTATCCAGAAGCATGCCGAGGCGCAAGGTTACAGCGTGGTGCGCGAATATTGCGGTCACGGCATCGGCCAGGTCTTCCATGAAGAGCCGCAGGTGCTGCATTACGGGCGCGCCGGCACGGGTATCGAACTGGAAGCGGGCATGATCTTCACCGTCGAGCCGATGATCAACGCCGGTCGCCGCGAAATCCGCACGATGCCGGATCAATGGACCGTCAAGACGCGTGATCGCAGCCTTTCCGCGCAGTGGGAACATACCGTCCTCGTCACGCCGACCGGTTACGAAGTCCTGACCGTGTCCGCGGGCACGCAGGCGCCCTCGCATTTGATCGCGGCCACGGCTTCCTGAGCTCCGCCGCTCCCCGGCCGCGCTTGCGTGCGCGGCCTTCTTCCTTCCTGAATCCGAGCCCATGAGCGTCACAGTCCCTGTCGCCACGCCGTGTGAAACGCTGCGCGCTGCCTACAAGGCGGCGAAGTCGGCGCTCATCGAACGCTTTCAGACGGCTTCGAACGTCGAACCGTTGATGCACGCGCTCGGGCGCGCCACCGACGACGCGCTCAAGGGCGCCTGGGCCGCTTGCGAGATGCCGGCGGACGCGGCGCTGGTCGCGGTCGGCGGCTATGGGCGCGGCGAGCTCGCGCCGTATTCGGACGTCGATATCCTCGTGCTTCTGCCCGATGCAGGCGGCGATCAGGAAGACGTGGGCCCGCTCAACGCGCGCGTCGAGCGGTTTATCGGCATGGCGTGGGATCTCGGGCTCGATATCGGCAGCAGCGTGCGTTCGGTCGAGCAATGCATCGCGGAAGCGAGCGGCGATGTCACCGTCCTCACGTCGCTGCTGGAGGCGCGGCGCATCTTCGGCAGCGCGGAACTGTTCGAACGCTTTTCCGCGCGCTACAAGGAGACGCTCGATCCGCGCGGCTTCTTCCAGGCGAAGGTGCTGGAAATGCGTCAGCGCCATGCGAAGTTTCAGGACACGCCGTACAGCCTCGAGCCGAACATCAAGGAAAGTCCGGGCGGTCTGCGCGATCTTCAGCTCATTCTCTGGATTTCGCGCGCGGCCGGTTTCGGCAGTAGCTGGCGCGAACTCGACCTGCGCGGTCTCATTACCGACCGCGAAGCGCGCGAACTGCGCCGCAACGAAGCGTTTCTCAAGACTTTGCGTGCGCGGTTGCACGTGATTGCGAAGCGTCGCCAGGACATTCTCGTCTTCGATTTGCAGACGCCGCTCGCCGAGAGTTTCGGCTTCAAACCGACGACCGCCAAGCGCGCGAGCGAGCAGTTGATGCGCCGCTACTACTGGGCGGCAAAGGCCGTCACGCAGCTCGCGACCATTCTGATTCAGAACGTCGAGGCGCAGTTGTTCCCGTCGACGAGCGGTATCACGCGCGTCATTTCGGGGCGCTTCGTCGAGAAGCAGGGCATGCTGGAAATCGCCCGCGACGACGTCTTCGAGCGCGAACCGCACGCCATTCTCGAAGCGTTCCTGCTCTACGAGCAGACCCGCGGCATCAAGGGACTCTCGGCACGCACGCTGCGCGCGATCTACAACGCGCGCGAACTGATGGACCGCGACTGGCGGCGCGACCCGGAGAACCGGCGTCTCTTCATGGAGATTCTCAAGCAGCCCGAGGGCATCACGCACGCGCTGCGTCTCATGAACCAGACGAGCGTGCTCGGGCGTTATCTGCTGAACTTCCGGCGCATCGTCGGACAGATGCAGCATGACCTTTACCATGTCTATACGGTCGATCAGCACATCCTGATGGTGCTGCGCAACCTGCGCCGCTTTGCGATAGCGGAGCATGCGCACGAGTATCCGTTTTGCAGTCAGTTGATGGGAAATTTCGAGCGCCCGTGGGTGCTCTACGTCGCGGCGCTCTTCCACGACATCGCGAAAGGTCGCGGCGGCGATCATTCGACCCTCGGCATGGCCGATGCCCGTCGCTTCTGCCGCGAACACGACATGTGTCAGGAAGACACCGACCTCGTCGTATGGCTCGTGCAGCAGCATCTGACGATGAGCCATGTCGCGCAGAAGCAGGACACGAGCGACCCTGAAGTCATCAAGCAATTTGCCTCCGTGGTAAAGACCGAGCGGCGGCTGACCGCGCTTTATCTTCTGACCGTGGCGGACATTCGCGGCACGTCGCCCAAGGTCTGGAACAACTGGAAGGGCAAGCTTCTCGAAGACCTGTTCCGCGCGACGCTCGCCGTGCTCGGCGGCGCACAGCCGGATGCGCACTCGGAACTCAAGTCGCGTCAGGAGGCGGCGCTCGCGCTCCTGCGTCTCGAAACCGTGCCGGAGAATGCGCAGCGCGAGCTGTGGGACAAACTGGATGTCGGCTATTTCTTGCGTCACGATGCCGCGGATATTGCGTGGCAAACGCGTGTGCTGTACCGGCATGTCGAAAGCGACGCGCCGATCGTGCGCGCGCGCCCGTCGCCCATCGGCGCGGCGCTGCAGGTGCTGGTGTACGTGAAGGACCGGCCGGATCTCTTCGCCGGAATCTGCGCGTACTTCGACCGCAATGGCCTTTCCGTGCTGGATGCCCGCGTGACGACGACGCGACATGGCTACGCGCTCGATAACTTTCTCGTGGCGCATCCCGATCACGACGGGAGTTATCGCGACATCGCGAATCTCGTCGAACAACAATTGAGCACGCTTTTGGCGGACGAGCGCATTTTGCCCGAGCCGTCGAAGGGCCGCGTATCGCGGCTCGTGCGCACCTTTCCTGTCACGCCGCGTGTGGATTTGCGCCCGGACGAGCGTGGCCAGTACTACATCCTTTCCGTGTCGGCCAACGACCGGCAGGGCCTTCTTTATTCGATCGCGCGCGTTCTGGCGCAACACCGGATCGGCGTGCAGGCAGCGCGAATCAACACGCTTGGCGAACGCGTCGAGGACGTGTTTTTGCTCGACGGCAAGAGCTTGTCGAACAATCGCACCCAGATCCAGATCGAGACCGAACTGCTGCGCGCGATCGCAGCCTGAAACTTTATGCGCGTCAAACTGACAGCCAAACATCCGCGTCCGACATCGTCGACGCGGTCGCCGGTTCGCACCGGTAGTTCCACCGCCCGCAAGACCACGCGGCCTGAAACGCCGCACGAGCGGCCGTCGACACCGCGCGGTGCAGGGGGCGATTCGCGCGCGGGATTCGACAAGCGTGGCGCGGGGGATCGGTCGGAGCGTCGGCCCGGTTCTTCGGGCGGCGATGAGCGGCGCGCGTTTAAACCGCGTGGTGATGATTCGCGTCCGAGCTTTGATAAGCGTGGCGCGGGGGATCGGTCGGAACGTCGGCCCGGTTCTTCGGGCGGCGACGAGCGACGCGCGTTTAAACCGCGTGGTGATGATTCGCGTCCGAGCTTCGATAAACGCGGCGCGGGCGATCGGTCGGAGCGCCGGCCGTTTGCGCGCGATGAGCGCACGCCCGGCAGCGATGAACGACGCCCTTTCAAGCCGCGCGATGACGCGCGCCCAAGCTTCGACAAGCGCGGCCCGAGCGATCGGTCGGAGCGTCGGCCGTTTGCGCGCGATGAGCGCACGCCCGGCAGCGATGAACGACGCCCTTTCAAACCGCGCGATGATTCGCGTCCGAGCTTCGATAAGCGTGGCGCGGGCGATCGGTCGGAGCGTCGGCCGTTTGCGCGCGACGACCGTACGCCCGGTGGCGATGAACGACGCCCTTTCAAACCGCGCGATGATTCGCGTCCGAGCTTCGATAAACGCGGCGCGGGCGATCGCTCCGAACGCCGTCCGTTTGCGCGCGACGACCGCACGCCCGGCAGCGATGAACGACGCCCTTTCAAGCCGCGCGATGATTCGCGTCCTAGCTTCGATAAACGCGGCGCGAGCGATCGCTCCGTACGCCGGCCGTTTGCGCGCGACGACCGCACGCCCGGCAGCGATGAACGACGCCCTTTCAAGCCGCGCGACGATTCGCGTCCGAGCTTCGATAAGCGCGGCCCGAGCGACCGTTCCGAACGCCGTCCGTTTGCACGCGACGACCGCACGCCCGGCAGCGATGAACGCCGCCCTTTCAAGCCGCGCGATGACTCGCGTCCGAGCTTTGATAAGCGCGGCCCGAGCGATCGATCGGAGCGCCGGCCGTTTGCGCGCGACGACCGCACGCCCGGCAGCGATGAACGACGCCCTTTCAAACCGCGCGATGATTCGCGTCCGAGCTTCGATAAGCGCGGCCCGAGCGATCGGTCGGAGCGCCGGCCTTTTGCGCGCGACGACCGCACGCCCCGCAGCGATGAACGCCGCACGTTCAAACCGCGTGGCGACGATTCACGCCCAAGCTTCGACAAGCGCGGCGCGGGCGACCGTCGTCCCGCATCACGCGACGACCGCCCACTCCACGCCGAAGCCATCCCGGCATCCACCGAACCCGCCCACAAGCCCCGCGCCCACGACGACGGCCTCGTCCGCCTGTCGAAGGTGATGTCCGAACTCGGCCTCTGCTCGCGCCGCGAAGCAGACGAGTGGATCGAAAAAGGCTGGGTGCTCGTCGATGGCGAAGTCACCGATACGCTCGGCACGCGTATCCGCCCGGATCAGGAAATCGATGTCCTGCCCGCCGCGCGTTCCGCACAGTCGCTGCTCGTCACGATCTTGCTGCACAAGCCGGTCGGCTACGTATCGGGTCAGGCAGAAGACGGCTACGAGCCCGCCGTCACGCTCATCAATCCGGCCAATCACTGGCAAGACGACCGCAGCGGCATTCGTTTCGCACCGGGTCATCTGCGCACGCTCGCGCCGGCCGGCCGACTCGATATCGATTCGACCGGGCTGCTCGTACTCACGCAGGATGGCCGCATCGCGAAGCAATTGATCGGCAACCATTCCGAAGTCGACAAGGAGTACCTCGTGCGCGTGCGCTACGGCGAACACGAAGTCGATGTCGATCAGCACTTCCCGGAAGAACAACTCGCGCTGCTGCGTCACGGCCTGTCGCTCGACGACGTCCCGCTCAAGACCGCACAAGTCAGTTGGCAGAACGGCGAGCAGTTGCGCTTCGTGCTGCACGAAGGCAAAAAACGCCAGATTCGCCGGATGTGCGAACTGGTCGGACTGGAAGTCGTCGGTCTGAAACGCATCCGCATGGGCCGCGTCACGCTGGGCGCGCTGCCGCCGGGTCACTGGCGCTATCTCGGCGCCGACGAGAGCTTCTGATCGCGCGTTTTCGCTCCGGACGATCATCGTTCGGAGCGAACCACGAACGACCGTTCTCGCAATCTTCTCCGCTTCGCGGCTGCGTCGCAAAAAAGCGACGTCTCGACTTGCAACTCCTGATGGCGCCACATCGATCGCGAGTTTTTATTTTTTTGCTGATTACCGCCTAAAGAAAATAAGTCATTATTCCGTTAGGCAAGTGTGACGCAGAGACTTTTTTACCGTCCTGCAGCGCACCAAGGATTCAGCATTTAACTGATCGAAGGAGAATCGCCATGTCAGTCGAGATCATTGTCCGAGAAACGAAAAGCGGCCTCGAAATCGTCAGCGGCCGTCGACGGCTCGACGCCTTGCTCGCCCTGCGAGATGAAGTGGTCGTCATGAGCCCCGGCATCGGCGAAATCGTGGTTGCGCGCCTGCCGGACGGACGTCTGCAAGCGTCCGCGAACCCTGAACATGTCGCGCTGTTCCGCCAGCCTGCCGTTAGCGGAACGCCCAAGTCCTTCGCCTGAACAAAAGCCGCTCGCAAGGAGCGGCTTTTGATGTCTGCAAATGCGGAACGCGCCCTCGCGCGTCCGCACGTTCTCAGTCGTCGCCAACCGGATCGAGCCCAGGAAACAGCACGTCCGTGAAGCCGAACTTCGAGAAGTCGGTAATACGCATCGGATAAAGCTTGCCGATCAGATGGTCGCACTCGTGCTGCACGACGCGCGCGTGAAAACCTTCCGCCAGCCGCTCGATGGCGTTGCCGTACTGATCGAAGCCCTGGTAGCGGATCATCGAAAAGCGCTGTACCGCGCCGCGCAGGCCGGGGACGGACAGGCAGCCTTCCCAGCCCTCCTCCATGTCGTGACCGTTCGGCGTGATGATCGGGTTGATGAGCACCGTCTCCGGCACCGACGGCGCGTCGGGATAGCGCGGATTCTGTCCGAAGCCGAAGATCACCACTTGCAGATCGACGCCGATCTGCGGAGCGGCGAGGCCCGCGCCATTGGCGTCGCGCATCGTATCGAACATGTCCTGCACCAGCGTGTGCAGTTCCGGCGTGTCGAAATGCTCGACCGGCTCGGCGATACGCAACAGCCGCGGATCGCCCATCTTCAGGATTTCTCGGATCATGGGGTGACTCCTTCCAAAAGCTTCTTCATGCCGTCTTCGTCGAGAACGGGAACCCCGAGTTCCTCCGCTTTCGCAAGCTTGCTGCCTGCTTCCGCGCCCGCCACCACGTAGTCGGTCTTTTTCGATACCGAACCGGCCACTTTCGCTCCGGCCGCCTCCAGCATCTCCTTTGCATCTTCGCGCGTGAGCGTGGGCAAGGTGCCCGTCAGCACCACGGTCTTGCCCGCCAGCACGCCCAGCGGCGATTTCGGTGCGGGCGGACCTTCCGGCCACGACACCTTGACGCGCAATTGTTCGATGACGTGCTGGTTGTGCTCTTCGCTGAAGAAATTATGGATGGCTTCGGCGACGACCGGCCCGACATCGTTCACTTCCAGCAATTCCTCGACCGAAGCGGCGATGATTGGGTCGAGCGAGCCGAAATGCTTCGCCAGATCTTTTGCCGTCGACTCGCCCACGTGGCGGATGCCGAGCGCGTAAATGAAACGCGCGAGCGTCGTGTGGCGCGCCTTGTCGAGCGAATCGAGCAGGTTCTGCGCGGATTTGTCGGCGAACCGGTCGAGCGCGGCGAGCGTCGAGAAACCGAGGCTGAAGAGATCGGCGGGTGTGCGCACGAGATTCTCTTCGACCAGTTGATCGATGATCTTCTCGCCCAGGCCGTCGATGTCGAGCGCACGGCGCTGGGCGAAATGCCACAGCGCCTGCTTGCGCTGCGCCGGACAAAAAAGGCCGCCCGTGCAACGCGCAATGGCTTCGTCGGGCAGACGTTCGATCTTCGAGCCGCACACCGGGCACTCGGTCGGCATGACGAACTCGCGCGCGTCGTCCGGACGGCGGTCGAGAATCGCGCCCACCACTTCGGGAATGACGTCGCCCGCACGGCGCACGGTCACTGTGTCGCCGATACGGATGTCCTTGCGGCGCACTTCGTCTTCGTTATGCAGCGTCGCATTCGTGACGGTCGCGCCACCGACGAAGACCGGCGCCAGGCGCGCAACCGGCGTGATGGCGCCCGTGCGGCCCACCTGTACATCGATGGCTAGCAGCTGCGTGAGCGCTTCCTGCGCCGGAAACTTGTGCGCGAGCGCAAAGCGCGGCGCGCGCGAAACGAAGCCGAGCTTGTCCTGTTCGTCGCGCCGGTTGACCTTGTAGACCACGCCGTCGATGTCGTACGGCAGCTGCTCGCGCTTTTCGCCCGTCTTGCGGAAAAAGTCGAGCAGACCCTCCGCGCCGTCGACCACGCCGCGTTCCGCGTTCACCGGCAAGCCCATTTCCTTGTACCAGTCGAGCAGACCGGCGTGTGTATCCGGCATCTCCGCGCCTTCCAGCACGCCGACGCCATACGCGAAAAAGGATAGCGGCCGTTGCGCGGTCATCTTCGGATCGAGTTGACGCAAACTGCCCGCCGCGGCGTTACGCGGATTGGCGAACTCGCGCTGCTCGGCATCGCGCTGACGTGCGTTGAGCCGTTCGAAGTCGCGCTTGAACATCAGTGCTTCGCCGCGCACGTCGAGCCGCTTCGGCACGTGCTTGCCCTTGAGCGTGAGCGGAATGGAGCGAATGGTGCGCACGTTGGCCGTCACATCTTCGCCGGTCGCGCCGTCGCCGCGCGTGGACGCCTGCACGAAGCGGCCGTCCTCGTAACGCAGGGAAATGGCCAGGCCGTCGAATTTCAGTTCGCACGCATATTGCACCGGCGCGTGCGCGAGCGCGTCCGACACACGCTTGTCGAACGCGGCGATGTCTTCGTCGGCGAAACCGTTGTTGAGCGAAAGCATCGGCACGTCGTGCACCACGGGCTCGAAACCTTCCGCCGCCTTGCCGCCCACGCGTTGCGTCGGCGAATCGGGCGTGACGAGATCGGGACGGTCCGTCTCGATTCCCTGCAATTCCTTGAAGAGCGTGTCGTATTCGGCGTCGGGCAGATCCGGCTGGTCGAGCACGTAGTAGGCGTAATTCGCGCGTTCGAGTTCCGAGCGCAACCACGCCGCGCGTTCGGCTGGACGATCGGCACTGGGGACGGCTGCGCCCGACTTTCTGGCAGCGGCGGATTCGGCTTTCGTTTTAGCGGACATGCGACAAATACTTGGGAAAGTGAATTAAGTCTGCCAACGACCGTTCGATTGTCTCAGAAGATCGGTAAATCGTGGCATCGGCCAAACGGCCAGGATGTGACGAAACGTGCGATGCCGCGCGCGCAAAAGAAAGCGCCCCGGTCGGGGGCGCAATTTCGAAGCCCGCTGCACGCTAAAAGACGAGCGCGCCGTGAGACCTCGCGCTTATTGGCTGAAGAGCCGCCGCGTGGCCGGCGAGCCTGCTGGCATGCCCGCCTGCTCAAGCTTGGCGTACAGCGTCATTAACTGCTTTTCGATGTTGAGCAACGCGGATTCCGGCAACGGCCGGCGCTGATCGTCCACGACCCGCGCGCCGATACGCTCGGACAGCGACTTGGCGTAATCGCACATGAGCCTGAACGGCAGGATGTCTTCGTCCGCCACCGGCACGTCGAGCACCAGCGTGATCATCTGGCCGCCCTTGTACGTGAGGTCGTCACGCAGGAAGTTGGTATCGCCGAAAAGGAGCATGAAAACCGGGTTCTGCTTCGCATCCAGTTTCACGAAACGCGTGCCGTCGCGCGAGAGCAAAAGGCCGTCTTGCGAGGCCACCGCCTGCACGTAGTTGGCCGACCACGGCGCGCCGTCGGACAGGATATTGATGGAGAGCTGCGCGTCGCACTGGGCGGCGAAGGCGTCCAGCTCGCGCGCCATACCCACGGTTTCCATCATGTCCGGAAACTCGGGCGAACCGTCGATGGCATCGGCCAGACGCTGCACGCCGGTCACGAATTCGGAAAACTCGAGTTCGTTGAGCGGGCCACTGCGGTTTGCCAGTTGCGCGGCGGCACGCAACTCTTCATAACGCGCGCCGTTGCGCAGCAATTCCCAGGTCGAATCGCCCTCGGGCTTGCCTTCGATCGTCACGGGCTTGGTGCCCGCGCGACGCAGACGCTGCGCCAGCGGCAACACGCGGTCTCCCGCAACGGGTCCACCAAGGCGAATCGGCACGACGCAATCGATGCGGCGATCGACCAGCGCCGGCGGCGCCGACGAAATGGTGTTCGTGGCGGGCAAGGTCGGCTCGTTGCGTCCGTCTTCGTCGATGCTCGCGAGTTCCGCTTCATCGGCGGCGGTGGCTTCAGCCTGCAGATCGACGGCGGTATCAGCCGGAGCGATAGGCGCGGGCGCGACGGGCGCCGGCTCGGCCGCAAGGCTCACGCCGCCAAAACTCGGCTCGACGCGCGCTTCGCTCTCGCTCGAAACCGGCTCGCGACGCGGCTGGCGCACCGGTTCGATAAACGGTTGCTCGTCGTCCGTCTCCTGACGCGCGAGCGCGTCGGCTGCCTCGTCGGGCATCGGACGCGGCATCTTGCGGCGCACCTTGGCGCTCTGCCACGCGTTGTACACCACCACGCCGCCCACCACCACGGCTCCTGCTCCGATCAAACCGAGTGTCAACTCGTCCATGCACGCTCCATCGTTCTTTTGGGTTACGAAGCGCCGCGCGATCTGTCGCACGCATCGGACCGCGTTCCGGCATCACGCCTCGGGTCTTTTGCGCACCACTCCGCGCCTGCGCGCCTGGCCGGATCAACGTCCGGCCTGCCACTCATTCAAATCCTGGTGCTGCGTCGCGCGCTTCAGCCGTTTTGGGCGAAGCCCGCCGCCGACTCCATGTCCACCGCGACGATGCGCGATACGCCCTGCTCCTGCATCGTCACGCCGATCAGTTGCTGCGCCATTTCCATCGCGATCTTGTTGTGCGAGATGAACAGGAACTGCGTCTTGACCGACATCGCGCGCACGAGATTCGCGAAGCGTTCCGTGTTGGCGTCGTCGAGCGGCGCGTCCACTTCGTCGAGCAGACAGAACGGCGCCGGGTTCAACTGGAACATCGCAAACACGAGCGCGGTCGCGGTGAGCGCTTTCTCGCCGCCTGACAGCAAGTGAATGGTCGAATTCTTCTTGCCGGGCGGCTGCGCCATCACCTGTACGCCAGCGTCCAGGATTTCGTCGCCCGTCATGATGAGCTTGGCCTGGCCACCGCCGAACAGCCGCGGGAACAGTTCGCCGAAGTGTCGGTTCACTTCGTCGAACGTGCCTTGCAACAGCGCGCGCGTTTCCTGGTCGATTCGCTGGATTGCATCTTCCAGCGTACCGATGGCGTCGTTCAGATCCGCCGATTGCGCGTCGAGGAACTGCTTGCGCTCGGTGGCCGCGACGAGCTCTTCGAGCGCCGCCATGTTGACCGGCCCAAGCGCTGTGATCGCGTTGTTCAGACGCGTGACTTCGCCTTGCAGATACGACGGCTTCATGTCCGGCGTGAGCTTCGCCTGCAGTTCGGCTTCGTCGACGCCCGCTGCCTGCAACTGTTCGACGAACTGTTCGCCACTGATGCGCGCGGC
Organism: Caballeronia sp. GAWG1-1; assembly: GCF_023631465.1. NCBI lineage: Bacteria > Pseudomonadati > Pseudomonadota > Betaproteobacteria > Burkholderiales > Burkholderiaceae > Caballeronia > Caballeronia sp. GAWG1-1. The sequence goes on along the minus strand of NZ_JALQDB010000010.1, from coordinate 50,987 downwards.
CTGCTCCTTCAACTGCAATTCGTTGATGCGGTCGCGCAGCGGCTGCAGCGAGCGTTCGGCGAGTAGCCGCTGTTCGTCGGAGGCACGCAGACGCGCCGTCAGATCGTCCAGTTCGACGCGCGCGGCGTGCAGCGCTTCCTCGCGTGCCGCGCGGACTTCGAGCGCGTCCTGCAAGCCCGTCTGCGCCGTCTGTTCGTTGATGGTTTCGAGTTCGGCGCGCGCATCTTCGAGCGATGCCGCCACGCGTTCGCTTTGGTCGTGCGCCGTGTCGATGTTGCGCTTGTATTCCTCGATCTTCGCGGCAAGACCGCGCGCGGCGAAACCCGCGTCGCTCGCGGCGCGTTCCAGTTCGCGCAGTTCCTGACGGGCGGCCGTGAGCGTTTCGTCGAGCGCTTCGAACGCCATCTGGTTGTCTTCGAAGCGCGCCTGCAATTGCGCGAGCTCCGTGTCGTGATGTTCGAACGCCGCCTCGGATTCGGCCCGCAGCGCGCGTTGTTCCTCGATCTGCGCGACGATTTCCTCGAGTTCCTCGCCAATCTGCGTGCTGCGCTGCGTGTAGCGCTCATGCGCCTGCGCGAGCTTCAGCACATCGAGTTGCAGCGCGTGGACGCGTTGCGTCGCGCGTTCGGCGGCGGCGCGGGCATCGGCAAGAGTTTGCGAGCCTTGGGTATGCGCGGCTTCTGCGCGTACCGCGTTGGCCTTTGCTTCGTCGGCGAGCAATGCCTGCGCGCGCACTTGCCGCGTGAGATTTTCGATATCCTGCGAACGCGCGAGCATGCCCGACTGCTCGGAATCGGCGGCGTACAGCTGCACGCCGACACGCGTCACCACATGCCCTGCCTTCACGATGAACGCGCCGCCTTCCGGCAATTGCGTGCGCGCCGCGAGCGCCTGGCCGATGTCGTCGGCGATGAAGGTCGTGGCGAGCCACTCGTTCAGCACCGCGCGCAAGCCCGGGTCGTCGATGCGCACGAGCGACAGCAACGGCCGCAAGCCTTGCGGCGTGTCGAGCGGCTTGCCGGCGACGGGCGGCGAATAGAACGCGAGCTTGGCGGGCGGCGCGTCGGCGGCGAAAGCCTTGATCCAGTCCAGATTCGATACTTCGAGCGCCGCCAGACGCTCACGCAGCACCGATTCGAGCGCCGCTTCCCAGCCCGCTTCGACATGCAGCTTCTTCCAGAGGCGCGGCAGCGCGCCGAGCTCGTGCTTGTCGAGCCACGGCTGGATCTTGCCTTCGGTCTGAACGCTTTCCTGAAGCTGCCGCAAGGCAGCAAGCCGCGCTTCGAGCTGATGATTCTGCGCGCTTTCGGCCTGTACACGCTCCTGCGCCACGCGGCGCTCGGCATCCAGACGCGGCACGGTTTCCTGCGCATCGGCGAGACGCGCCTGCGCTTCGCTCTGTACTTCCTCATGCTCGGCGAGCTGCATGCGCAGTTCTTCGAGTTGCGCTTCGTCGGGTGCGTCGAGTCCTTTCGATTCGGTCCTGAGCCGCTCCTCGCGCTGCTGCAACTGCTGAAGCTGCTGATCCGCGTTGCGCTGATGCGCCGCTTCGAGCTTCAACGCCTGCTCCGCGCGCGCGATGCCAGCGCGTTCTTCGTTCAGATGCGTCTGCGCGTCGCGCCACCGGGCTTCGAGCGCCGGGAGTTCGTCATGCTTTGCGGCAGCGTTTTCCCGCGCGATGACTGCTTTCTCTTCGCCTTCCGCGAGCGCTTCCGATGCCGTCTCGATTTCGTCGCGCGCCTTTTGCGCCTGCATTTGCCATTGCTCACGCTGCGCGTTGAGCGCGGCGATCTGAGCCTGCACGCGATTGCGCGATTCGACGATGAAGCGAATCTCCGCTTCCAGCCGGCTCACTTCGCCGTTGGCTTCATAGAGCGCGCCTTGCGCGCCTTGCATGGCGTCGCTCGCGCTGTAGTGCGCGACACGCAGCGTCTCGAGTTGCGCTTCCACTTCGCGCAGACGCGCGGTCTGCGCTTCGAGTTCGATCTGCGCGTCGCGGATAGCGCGTTGCTGCCGCTCGGCTTCGTTGCCCGCTTCGTTCTTGCGCAAAAGCCACAACAGGCGCTGCTTTTCCTCGCCTTCGGCCTGCAGATCCTTGTACTTCGTCGCGACGACCGCCTGCGCTTCGAGCTTCTCGAGATTCGCGCCAAGTTCGCGGACGATGTCTTCCACGCGCGTCAGATTCTCACGTGTATCGTGCAGACGATTCTCCGTCTCGCGGCGGCGCTCCTTGTACTTCGACACGCCCGCGGCTTCTTCCAGAAACACGCGCAGTTCTTCAGGCTTGGCCTCGATGATGCGCGCGATCATGCCCTGGCCGATGATCGCGTAAGCACGCGGACCTAAGCCCGTGCCGAGGAAGATGTCCTGGATGTCGCGGCGTCGCGCGGGCAGGTTGTTGATGTAGTAGCTGGAGGTGCCGTCGCGCGTGAGCACGCGCTTGACCGCGATCTCGCCGTAAGCGCTCCATTGCCCGGCGGCACGGCCGTCGCCGTTATCGAAGATCAGTTCGACGCTTGCCCGGCTGCCCGGCTTACGCGCCGTGGAGCCGTTGAAGATGACGTCCTGCATCGATTCGCCGCGCAGTTCGGACGCGCGCGATTCGCCGAGCACCCAGCGCACGGCATCGATGATGTTTGACTTGCCGCAGCCATTCGGACCGACCACGCCGACTAACTGGCCGGGGACCTGGAAATGCGTGGGATCGACGAAGGACTTGAAGCCAGCGAGTTTGATCGAGGTCAGACGCACGGCGATTTCGCTGTTTGAGATGAATACGGAGGTGAATAGCAGACAGGCCGCACAGCGGCCCGTCGATCATGCTCGCCTTGAAGGCAGTCGAGGCCCGGGCATGAGCTTAAAGCCCTACCCGGCGAGCGGTCACCATCATACCATCGCCCGTCTCGATTTCTTTTTGCCTGCGCCTTCATCGCGCGATGTATTTTCAGCGGCTTCTTTTCGCTGCCGATGCACCCATGCCGACAGCACGCAAGCCGCCACGATGCACGCGCCGCCGGCCCACTCGCGCGGACCCGGCACTTCATGCGCGAAGAGCCACGACGACAGCGCGGTGACGACGAGTTCGAACAGCATGATGATCGACGCGCGATTGGCGGGCACGCGCGCCAGTCCGATCTGCACGATCATGTTGTTCACCGCGAGCACGACGCCGAGGCCCAGCACGATCGACGCGACCGTGCCCAATTGCGCGGCTGAAGGCGGCGCGGGCATCGGCTCGAACACGGTGACGAGCGAAGCGACGATAGCCGCGCCGCCGAAGATCACCGCCGTGCGCATCTCCGGCTTCATTGCCGGAAGCGTGCGCGTGATGCGCACCACCAGCACGTTGCTGATGGAAAAGCCCATGCCGCCCATGAGCCCCGCCCATTCCGCGAGATTGGCGGGCAACGGCAGGCCGAGTTCGGGCGACCACAGCATGGTGACCGCGCCCGCGAGCGACAGCAACGACAGCGCGGCATCCACGCAAGTCAGGCGTTCCTTCAGGATAAAGTGCGCGAAGATCGCGGTCCAGGCGGGCGTGAGATAGAACAGCAGCAGCACGCGCATCACCTGACCGTGAATAGCGCCCCAGACGAAGCCGATGCTCGTCACGCCCGCCGCGAGTCCAAGCGCGAAGAGCAGCCAATGCCACGAAAGGCTCTTGATCGAGCGATGCCGGAACAGCAGCACGAAGAGACAGGCGACCGCGCTCGTGCTTGCGCTGGCGGCGGTGCCGGAAAGGCCCATGGCGGCGAGCATGCGCATGGGATACCACACGAGGCCCCAGACCGATGCGCCGATCATGATGGCGAGCGTCGGGCCGGCGTCGTGGAAGCGGCTGCTCATCGTGTTACTCCGGCCGGCTGCGCGATTGCGCGCATCTCATCGTGATCAACCGGCTGTACCAGTGCGCCTTTCATGAGGCTCATTATTCGTTTGTCCTTTGCTGCAACGCGTCCGGCATAAGGCCGCGCGCTATAATCTCGTGCTCTTGCGTGTGCATTTCGCGTGTTCGTCGTGTCGCGACGAAGCTCTTCTTCAAGCCCGCTGCACGCATGCGTCGGATGCCGTTCGCTCATACATACGTACAGACGCTTAACCGCATAACCGCAAACCGGTCACGCCGTGAATCCACTACTCCAGAAACTTCAGTCGTATCCGTTCGAAAAGCTGCGTCTGCTTTTTCAGGGCATCGAGCCGCGCGCCGGATTCACGCCGATCAGCTTCGGTATTGGCGAGCCGAAGCATCCCACGCCCGCGCTGATACGCGACGCCGTCATCGATTCGCTCGACGGCATGGCGAGCTATCCAGCAACGCTCGGCAGCGCGCCCTTGCGCGAAGCCATCGCCAAGTGGGTGATGACGCGCTACGGTCTGCCTTCGATCAATCCCGCCACCGAAGTGCTGCCCGTTTCCGGTTCGCGCGAAGCCTTGTTCGCGCTGGCGCAGACCGTTGTCGACAGCCGCGGCGCGAGTCACGCGGCGGCGTCGGGCGAGCCGCCCATCGTACTCTGTCCGAACCCGTTCTATCAAATCTACGAAGGCGCGGCGCTGCTCGCGGGCGCCGAGCCTTACTTCGTCAATAGCGACCCGTCGCGCAACTTCGCGTGCGATTACTCGACGGTGCCCGAAGCAATCTGGGCGCGCACGCAACTGCTCTACGTGTGTTCGCCGGGCAATCCGACAGGCGCCGTGCTCACGCTCGACAACTGGCGCGAACTCTTCGCGCTGTCGGACAAGCACGGCTTCGTGATTGCCTCCGACGAGTGCTATTCGGAAATCTATTTCGACGAAGCCAATCCGCCGCTCGGCGGCCTCGAAGCCGCGCACAAGCTGAATCGCGGTTTCGAGCGTCTCGTCATGCTGTCGAGCTTGTCGAAGCGCTCAAACGTGCCCGGCATGCGCTCGGGCTTCGTCGCCGGCGACGCCGCTATCCTCAAAAGTTTCCTGCTGTATCGCACCTATCATGGCGCGGCGCTTTCGACGGTGTTTCAGAAAGCGAGCGTGGTCGCGTGGCAGGATGAAACGCACGTTCGCGACAATCGCGCGAAGTATCTGCGGAAGTTCGAAACCGTCACGCCCATGCTCGCCGAGGTGCTCGACGTGCGTCTGCCCGACGCCGCGTTCTATTTGTGGGCCAACGTCACCAAGACCGGTCTCACGGATACCGAGTTCGCCGCACGTCTGTACGCCGACTATAATGTGACGGTCCTGCCGGGGTCCTTTCTCGCCCGCACGGCGCACGGCACGAATCCGGGCGAAGGCTTCGTGCGCATCGCGCTCGTCGCCGGCGTCGAGGAATGTGTCGAAGGCGCCCGCCGCATCGTCGAATTCTGCCGCACGCTGTCGCCGGTCACGGCACCCGCCTCGCCGTGATGGGCGCGGCCAGTCCATCTCTCCATCATCCTCGATACCAACTATGTCGCAACAACTTCAGAGCATCATCGATCAAGCCTGGGAAAACCGCGCTGAACTGTCGCCCAAGGCCGCGCCCGCGGAAGTCCGCGAAGCCGTTGCCCATGCCATCGAACAACTGGACAAGGGCGCGTTGCGTGTCGCCGAAAAGCGCGACGGCGACTGGGTCGTGAATCAATGGCTGAAGAAGGCGGTGCTGCTGTCGTTCCGTCTGGAAGACAACGCGCCGATGCCCGCCGGCGGCTACTCGCAGTTCTACGACAAAGTGCCCTCGAAGTTCGCGAACTACACGCTTGAAGACTTCGCGGCAGGCGGTTTCCGCGTGGTGCCGCCGGCCATCGCGCGGCGCGGCTCGTTCATCGCGAAGAACGTAGTGCTGATGCCCTCGTACACCAACATTGGCGCTTATGTCGATGAAGGCACCATGGTCGATACCTGGGCCACCGTCGGTTCGTGCGCGCAGATCGGCAAGAACGTGCATCTGTCGGGCGGCGTGGGCATTGGCGGCGTGCTGGAGCCGTTACAGGCGAATCCGGTCATCATCGAGGACAACTGCTTCATCGGCGCGCGCTCGGAAGTGGTGGAAGGCGTGATCGTCGAGGAAAATTCGGTCATTTCCATGGGCGTGTATCTCGGCCAGAGCACCAAGATCTATGACCGCGAAACCGGTCAGGTGAGCTACGGCCGCATTCCGGCGGGCTCGGTGGTGGTTGCGGGCAACCTGCCTTCGAAGGACGGTTCGCACAGCCTGTATTGCGCGGTCATCGTCAAGAAGGTCGACGCCAAGACGCGCGCCAAGGTTGGCCTGAACGAACTGCTGCGAGGCGACTGATCGTGGCGAAGACAACGGTCGTGTACGGCATTCCCAATTGCGACACGGTGAAGAAAGCACGTGTGTGGCTAGAGGAACATGGCGTGCCGTTCGAGTTTCACGACTTCAAGAAAGCCGGCGTGTCGAACGCGCTGGTGCAGGACTGGCTGAAGGACGTGCCGCTCGACCAGCTCATCAATAAGCGCGGCACGACCTGGCGCGGGCTGTCGGACGTGCACAAGGCCGAAGCGGATACCACCGCGGGCGCCATTGCGCTCATGATCCACAAGCCGTCGATCATCAAGCGGCCGGTCGTCGTCGTGAACGGGCGCGTGAAGACGCTCGGCTTTTCGGCCGAGCAGTACGAGACGATCTTCGCATGATCGCGTGCGGTGACTTCGATCTTCCGAGTCACTGACGCGCCACGAGTGCCGGCCGCCTGCGCCGGCATTTTTTATCGCATCAACGTCAAGACACCATGTCCGGCACCTTATCCCTCACCGAAGCATTGATCGAACGCGCGTCCGTCACGCCCGACGACCAGCATTGTCAGGCGCTGATGATCGAACGCCTCGCCGCGATCGGCTTTCACTGCGAAACCATCGCCTCGGGCGGCGTCACAAACCTGTGGGCGGTCAAGCGCGGCACGGACGGATCGCAAGGCAAGCTGCTTGCCTTCGCCGGCCACACCGATGTCGTGCCCACCGGCCCGCTCGAACAATGGACCTCGCCGCCGTTCGCCCCGGCGCAGCGCGACGGCAAGCTCTACGGGCGCGGCGCGGCGGACATGAAGGCCTCGCTTGCGGCGTTCGTCGTATCGAGCGAAGAGTTCGTCGCGGCCCATCCGCTGCATCGCGGCTCGCTCGCCTTTCTCATCACGAGCGACGAAGAAGGCCCCGCCACCGACGGCACCGTGAAGGTCGTCGAAGCCTTGAAGGCGCGCGGCGAGCGACTCGATTACTGCATCGTCGGCGAGCCGACTTCGAACGCCACGCTCGGCGACATGGTCAAGAACGGCCGGCGCGGCTCGATGACGGGCAAGCTCTTCGTCAAGGGCGTGCAAGGGCATATCGCGTATCCGCATCTCGCGAAAAATCCGGTGCATGCGCTCGCACCGGCGCTTGCCGAACTCGTGGCGGAGCGCTGGGACGACGGCAACGAATACTTTCCGCCGACCACGTGGCAGGTCTCGAACCTGCATTCCGGCACGGGCGCGACCAACATCATTCCCGGCCACGCGGACCTGATGTTCAACTTCCGCTTCTCGACCGCGAGCACGGTCGAAGGTCTGCAAAGCCGCGTGCAAGCCATTCTCGACAAGCACGGCCTCGATTACGACCTGACCTGGACCGTGAGCGGCCTGCCCTTTTTGACGCCGCGCGGCGAACTCTCCGAGGCGCTCGAAAAAGCGATCCGCGACGAAACCGGCGTGGCGACGGAACTGTCGACCACGGGCGGCACGTCGGACGGGCGCTTCATCGCGCGCATCTGCAAACAGGTGATCGAATTCGGTCCGCCGAACGGCACCATCCATAAGATCGACGAACATGTCGAAGTGCGATTCATCGAGCCGCTGAAGAACATCTACCGCCGCGTGCTCGAACAACTCGTCGCTTAAAGCCTCTACCCGTCACACAAGGAGCCATTCGATGGCGCTGCCCTTCACCACCCTGCGCGACTTGCTGCGCTTTGGCGTTACGCGCTTCACAGAGGCCGGACTCTCGTTCGGCCACGGTTCGACCAACGCCTATGACGAAGCCGCGTATCTGATTCTTCATACGCTGCATCTGCCGCTCGACACGCTCGACCCGTTTCTCGACGCGCGCCTGCTCGACACCGAAATCGACGCCGTCATGAAAGTGATCGAGCGCCGCGCGAAGGAACGCGTGCCCGCCGCCTACATCACGCAGGAAGCGTGGATGCACGGACACCGTTTCTACGTCGATGAGCGCGTGATCGTGCCGCGTTCGTTCATCGGCGAATTGCTGCAGGACGGCTTGCAACCTTACGTGGCCGACCCCGACCAGGTCACGCGCGTGCTCGAACTCTGCACCGGTTCGGGCTGCCTCGCGGTGCTCGCGGCGCAGGCGTTCGAAAACGCCGATATCGATGCCGTCGACATCTCCGCCGATGCGCTCGCGGTCGCGCGCCGCAACGTCGACGACTACGAACTCGACGAACGCATCTCGCTTTACGAAGGCAACCTGTACGCGCCGCTGCCGCAAGACGCGCGCTACGAAGTGATCATCACGAACCCGCCATACGTCAACGCCACCGCCATGCAGTCGCTGCCCGAGGAATATCGCCACGAGCCGGCACTCGCGCTCGCGGGCGGCGCGGACGGCATGGACGTGGTGCGGCGTATCGTGCACGAGGCGAGCAAGTGGCTGACCGAAGACGGCGTGCTCGTCGTCGAGATCGGCAACGAACGCGCCAATGTCGAAGCGGCGCTCGGCGGTCTCGATCTGATCTGGCTCTCGACCAGCGCCGGCGACGACAACGTGTTCCTGATCCAGGCCGCCGACCTGCCGGCCTGAGCCTTCAGCGGCGTTGTTTCAACGCAAGCGCGGTCCTTTTCGGGCCGCGACTTGCGCCCAAGGTTCGGTAATATGACGCATCCTCGCGGCAGCGCATTTGCTGTCGCGCCGTGCAGGCTGCACGCGTCGTCATCGGACCAACGGCATTCCATGCAAGCAGCAGACTGGCTACACCTCGGCACGCTCGTGATAGCCGCGCATGTGCTCGGCGTGATCGCGGCGATTCACGCCATCATCAATACGCGCACCTCGCAGGGCGCGGTGGCGTGGGCGGTGTCGCTCGTGGCCATGCCTTACTTCACGCTCATTCCTTATCTGTTTCTCGGCCGTAGCAAGTTCGCGGGTTATATCGACGCGCGTCGGCTCGAAATCGAGATTCTGCGCAGCCGCTCGAAACCCGCCGAATGGGACTCGACGGATCGCAGCGACGCGCCTCAGCCGCTCCCGATTCATCGCGACGAAGCCGGCGCGCTGCTCGACGCGTCGGGCGTGCGCGGCGAGATCGCGCCGGGACCGGCGAGCTATCTCGGCAATCCGACCATTCGCACTTTGCAGCGCCTCTCGGGCATGCCGTTCCTGCGCGGCAACTCGGTGCGCGTGCTCGTCAACGGCGACGCCACGTTCTCCGCGATTCTCTCCGCCATCGAAGCGGCCGAGCACTATGTCGTCGTGCAGTTCTTCATCGTGCGCGCCGATGCGCTCGGCGAGTTGCTCAAGGAAATGCTCATCGCGCGGGCGAAAGCGGGCGTGCGCGTCTATTTTCTCTACGACAGCATCGGCAGCTTCGACTTGCCGCATCGCTACGTGAATGCGCTGCGTGCGAGCGGCGTACAGGCGCATCCGTTCGCGGCCAAGCGCAAGTTCGTGCACCGCTTCCAGATCAACTTCCGCAATCACCGGAAGATCGTGGTGGTCGACGGCAAGCGCGCGTTCGTCGGCGGACACAATGTGGGCGTCGAGTATCTCGGCGGCAATCCACGCCTCACGCCCTGGCGCGATACCCACGTCGAGGTGCGCGGCCCCGCCGTGGCGAGCATCCAGTTCGTTTTCACGGAAGATTGGTACTGGGCCACGCAACGCCTGCCCGAGCTCGGCCCCGCGCCGCATTCGGACGAAAACATGCACTGCATGGTGTTGTCGAGCGGCCCGGCCGACAAACAGGAGACCTGTTCGCTCTTCTTCGTCGAGGCGATCAACGCGGCGCGCCAACGTGTCTGGATCACCTCGCCCTATCTGATTCCCGACGAAGCCGTGTTCTCCGCGCTGCGCCTTGCCGTGATGCGTGGCGTCGATGTACGCATCCTGATTCCGAGCCGGCGCGATCATCGCGTGGTGTTCGCGGCATCGAAGCTGTATGCCTACGATCTGTTGCAGGCGGGCGTGCGCATCTTCCGCTACAAGCCGGGTTTTCTGCATCAAAAGGTCGTGCTCGTCGACGATGTCGGCGCGGCCATCGGCAGCGCCAATCTCGACAACCGCTCCTTTCGCCTCAATTTCGAGGTCATGGTGCTGACCGTCGACAACGCTTTTGCGCGTGAAGTCGAAAGCATGCTGCTCGCCGACTTCGCGCTTTCGTATGAGATCGACCGCGAGGACTATCGCGGCGCGGCGTCCTGGCGACGCATGGCCATGCACGTGGCGCGCCTCTTCTCGCCTATCCTCTAAGGCGCTACAGCAGTTTTTCGATGTCCTCGGCAATCGACTCCGGTTTCGTCAGCGACGCGTAGCGCTTCAGGATGTCGCCGTTGCGGTTCACGAGAAACTTCGTGAAGTTCCACTTGATGACCTCGGTGCCGAGCACGCCCGGTTCCTTCGATGTCAGATACTTGAAGAGCGGATGCGCATGCGGCCCCTTGACGTCGATCTTCGCGAACATCGGGAACGTGACGCCGTAGTTCTTTTCGCAGAAGCTGCCGATCTGCGTGGCATCGCCCGGTTCCTGTGCGCCGAACTGGTTGCAGGGAAAACCGAGCACTTCGAAACCGCGCGCCGCGAAGCGCTCATAGACTTCCTGCAAACCCTTGTATTGCGGCGTGAAGCCGCATTCGCTCGCGGTATTCACGATCAAAAGCACCTTGCCGCGATACTGGTCGATGCCCACCGTCTCGCCGCCCAGCGTCTCGGCCTTGAACGCGTAAATGTCGTCGCTTGCTGCACTCATGAGTTGCTCCCGCTGGAAAGATTCGAAGAAAGGCGATGCTACTACCGCGCGCCACTTACCGCCATTGGCCGAACGGACGACCCCCGGCGCTTCGTGGCCGCAGTCTAAAATAGCGGTTTCCCTCATGCCGCGCCGCCATCTCCCGTGATTCGCTTCAACCAGTTCAGCCTCTCCCGCGGCACCAAGCCGCTTTTCGAAGAGACCAGTTTCACGCTCAATCCGGGCGAGAAAGCCGGTCTCGTCGGCGCGAACGGCGCGGGCAAATCCACGCTCTTTTCCGTGTTGCGCGGCGAGTTGCACGCGGACGGCGGCGATTTCGCGCTGCCGCCTTCGTGGCGCATTGCGCATGTCGCACAGGAAACGCCCGCCGTGGAGCGCACGGCGCTCGACTACACGCTCGACGGCGACACGCGACTGCGGGCTATCGAGGCACGCATCGCGGCGGCTTCGGCGGCGCATGACGGCGCGGCCGAAGCCGAAGCCCACGCCGCTTTCGCCGATGCCGACGGCTACACCGCGCCCGCGCGCGCCGAAACGCTGTTGCTCGGCCTGGGCTTCACGCTCGCGCAGACACGCGAACCGGTGACGAGCTTCTCGGGCGGTTGGCGCATGCGCCTGAATCTGGCGCAGGCGCTGATGTGTCCGTCCGACCTCTTGCTGCTCGACGAACCCACGAATCACCTGGACCTCGATGCAATCATCTGGCTCGAAGACTGGCTCGGCCGTTATCCCGGCACGCTCGTCGTGATTTCGCACGACCGCGAATTTCTCGACGCGGTCTGCAATGTCACGCTGCATCTTGAGAATCGTCAGATCAAGCGCTACGGCGGCAACTACAGCCAGTTCGAAGTGCTGCGCGCGCAGCAGCTCGCCTTGCAGCAGAACGCCTACGAAAAGCAGCAGAGAACGGTGGCGCATCTGCAGGGTTTCATCGACCGCTTCAAGGCCAAGGCGACCAAGGCGAAGCAGGCGCAAAGCCGCGTCAAGGCGCTGGAGAAGATGGAGCTGATCGCGCCCGCGCATGCGAGCTCGCCGTTCACGTTCGAGTTCCGCGCACCCGACGCCGCGCCCAATCCGATGATGGTCATGGAAGACGTGCGCTGCGGCTATCGCACCGAGGGCATCGAGATTCCTATTGTCGAAGGCGTGACGCTGTCGATTCAAAACGGTCAGCGCATCGGCTTGCTCGGCGCGAACGGGCAGGGTAAATCGACGCTCATCAAGACGCTCGCCGGCACGCTTGCCGCGCTGTCGGGCAGCGTGCGGCAAGGCAAGGGCTTGCAGATTGGCTACTTCGCGCAGCATCAGCTCGAAACGCTGCGTCCCGACGACTCCGCCATTCAGCATCTCGCGCGGCTTGCGCCCGACACGCGCGAGCAGGAACTGCGCGACTTTCTCGGCAGCTTCAACTTTTCGGGCGAAATGGCGACCGCGAAAATCGCGCCGTTTTCCGGTGGCGAAAAGGCGCGGCTCGCGCTGGCGCTCATCATTTGGCAGAAGCCGAATCTGCTGCTGCTGGACGAGCCGACCAATCACCTCGACCTCGAAACCCGCCACGCGCTCACCATGGCGCTCGCGCAGTTCGAAGGCACGCTGATCCTCGTGTCGCACGACCGGCACTTGCTGCGCGCGACGACCGACACCTTCATGCTGGTGGCGAAGCATCGTCTAAGTCCGTTCGACGGCGATCTCGACGATTATCGCGACTGGCTGCTGCAACATGCCGCCGAAACGCGCGCGGCGGCAAAGGACGCGAATGGCGCGTCGTCCACGAACGCAGACACGCAGGACAGCGCGCAGAACCGCAAGGAACAGCGCCGTCTGGAGGCGCAGGAGCGGCAGAAGCTCGCGCATCTGAAGAAGCCGCTGCAGTCGCGCATTGCGAAGATAGAAAAGGAAATGGATGCGCTGAATGCGGAAAAAGCCACGCTCGATACGTTCGTCGCCGATCCCGCGAGTTACGAGGCCGCGATGAAAACGAAGCTAACCGACACCATTCGCCGGCAAGGCGAAGTCGGCGCGCGGCTGGAGGCGCTCGAAATGGACTGGCTGGAAGCGCATGAAGAGCTTGAGCAGATCGGGTGATGACTTTGCGGCGCGCTCATCCAGCGGCCGGACTCACGTAGCTTCGCGTGCCTGGCGCGCCGCAAGCCTTCGAACGCCACCGTGCTTCGTAGGAAGCGCGAACCCTTCACTGATCGACACGCAACACGTTCACCCACGCCGCCGCCACGAATTTCACCTTCGCGGCAAGGTCTGCCTTGGTTGCCGTTCGTCATCGACGAGCACGTGCTTGCGCCCCGTCACATGGCGGCGGATAGTCGCGACGACTTCGTCCTCGGTGGCATCGGCCGCGACGACGCGGCGCGAAATCTGCCCTTCACCGTCGATCCATTCGACGATCCGGCATCCGCCACCGAAAGGCTGCTGCAGCGGCGCGGAGACACGGCACCCGCGCAGATGAAACGCGGGCTTGGGCCGCGTTGACTTGATGTGGTTCAAAGCGTGGTCCTCTCGATCCTTGCAATCACTTCGCCTGTGTCGAGACAGCAGACGAAGCCGGCCGGTTCCGTAGCCCTGTAAGGATAAGAAGATCGCGCGCGAATCAGGTTACATATCGACGCGACATTTTTACGCCGCATTACGAAACTCTGACCAAGCGCGCCAGGAGCTCACTCCAGGTCGCGCACGCGGTCGATCGCTTCCTCGATCCGATCCACCGCGATCACGTTCAGCCCGTCGATAGGCTGCTTCGGCGCGTTGGCCTTCGGAATCAGCGCGGCCGAAAAGCCCAGCTTGGCCGCTTCCTTGAGCCGGTCTTGTCCGCGCGGCGAAGGCCGGATCTCGCCGGCGAGTCCCACTTCGCCGAACGTGATGAGGCCCTTCGGCAGCGGCTTGTTGCGCATCGACGAATGGATGGCGAGCAGCACGGCGAGGTCGGCCGCGGGTTCGGTGATCTTCACGCCGCCGACGGCGTTCAGAAACACGTCCTGATCGAAACACGCGATGCCCGCGTGCCGATGCAGCACCGCAAGCAAGAGCGCGAGCCGGTTCTGTTCGAGCCCGACCGCGAGGCGTCGCGGATTGGGCACGTGCGCGGTGTCGACGAGCGCCTGTACCTCGACGAGCAAGGGCCGCGAGCCTTCCTGCGTCACCAGGACGCACGACCCCGGCACGCTCTGCTCGTGCTGCGACAAAAAGAGCGCCGAGGGATTCGCCACGCCGCGCAAGCCGCGCTCGGTCATGGCGAACACGCCGAGTTCGTTGACCGCGCCGAAGCGGTTCTTGAAGGCGCGCACGAGCCTGAACGACGAGTGCGTATCGCCTTCGAAGTACAGCACCGTATCGACGATATGTTCCAGCACGCGCGGCCCCGCGAGGCTGCCTTCCTTGGTCACGTGGCCGACCATGATGATCGCGGTGCCGGTCTGCTTGGCGATGCGCGTCAACTGCGCTGCGCACTCGCGAACCTGCGCGACCGAGCCGGGCGCGGAGGTGAGCGCTTCGGAATAGATGGTCTGAATCGAATCGATGACCGCGACTTCCGGCCGTTGCTCGTCGATGGTCGCCTGGATTTTTTCGAGCTGGATTTCCGCGAGCAAGCCGAGGTCGCCGACGGCGCTGTCCCGCGCGCCCGTCAGGCCGAGCCGCGCCGCGCGCAACGCAATCTGCGCGCCGGATTCCTCGCCGCTCACGTAGAGCGCGCGCCGCTCGCGGGCGATTTCCGCAAGCGACTGCAAAAGCAACGTCGATTTGCCGATGCCCGGATCGCCGCCGATTAACACCACGCCGCCCGGCACGAGACCGCCGCCGAGCACCCGGTCGAACTCGCCGACGCCCGTGGTGAAACGCGGCACGTCGGAGGCCTCGATGTCGGCGAGCCGCTGCACCGGCGAACTCTTCGCGAGCGCCTGGAAGCGATGCGCCGAAGCGCCCTGCTCCACCGACTCCACGAGCGTATTCCACGCCCCGCACGCGGCACACTGGCCGGTCCATTTCGGCGCTTGTCCGCCGCATTCGCTACAGATATAGAGCGTCTTTGCTTTCGCTGCTTTTGCCACGCGCTGCCTTGCTATAAGTCCGGTTGAAGTTCGATGCCTGGGTCATTCCGCGCGCACCGGCACGCGTTGCGCGATCGCGCACATCAATTCATAGCCGATGGTGCCGCACGAAGAGGCGACATCGTCGATAGGCAGATTCGGGCCCCACAGTTCGACGCGCGAGCCGATGCCCGCATGCGGAACCGGCGTGAGATCGACCGTGAGCATGTCCATGGACACGCGGCCGACGAGTTTCGTCCTCACGCCATCGACGATAACGGGCGTGCCTTCCGGCGCCACGCGCGGATAACCGTCCGCATAACCGCACGCCACCACGCCGATGCGAATGGCCTGTCCCGCCGTGTAAGTGGAACCGTAACCGATGCTGCTGCCCGCCTCGACCGTCTGCACGGCGATCAGCTCGGACGAAAGCGTCATGGCCGGACGCAGCCCGAGATTCGCGACATCGGCCGTCACGCCCGACGGCGACGCGCCATACAAAATGATGCCGGGCCGCACCCAGTCGAAGTGCGCGGCCGGATGCCACAGGACCGCCGCCGAGTTCGACAGGCTGCGCGCCCCCGCAATGCCTTCCGCGCCGCGTTCGAACGCCGCCAGCTGATGCGCGACGCCGCGTTCGCTGTCGGCATCGGAAAAATGGGTCATGAGCGTGATCTGTCCGATGCCCTGCACCGCCCGCGCCCGCTCCCACGCGGCGCGGAACCGCTCGGGCACGTAGCCGAGCCGGTTCATGCCGCTATTCATCTTCAACTGGATATTGATCGGCTTGGACAGCCGCGCCATTTCCAGCATGCGCAATTGCTCGTCGCAATGCACGGCCGTGGTCAGGCTGTAGCGGTCGATCACGTCGATATCGGTCGGCCGGAAGAAGCCTTCGAGCAGAAGAATCGGCCCGGCCCAACCCAATTCACGCAACTTTACGGCTTCTTCGAGGTCCAGAAGCCCGAAGCCGTCCGTTGCCCGAAGTCCGGGGAACGCTCGCGCAAGTCCGTGGCCATAAGCATTGGCCTTGACGACAGCCCACATTTTGGATTTCGGCGCGTGCTTTCGTGCGACGGAGAGATTGTTGGCCAGTGCGGCGGTGTGAATGGTGGCGGAAAGGGGGCGCGGCATGAGCGTGTGTGGAATTGCGGTTCGGGCAGTCGGAAGGGCGAGCATACGCCAGCGTGGCATTGCGTGCTGCGGGTCTCAAAGACGCCTTGTGAATCAGTATCTTAAGAACAAACTCGCGGACGATCGTCTGTTTTTCGAGCGTCATCGAGATTACTGCTAGTCAGAATGCGCCTATTTTCGTGTTATAAAGCCGTGCGCACAACCCATTTCGAAAGGCATAAGCCCGATCGCAAGACAAGCGGCATGTCCGGCGGGCGGGGCGGATCACCCGCAGTGAGGAAAGCTTCGGATCAGATGAAAAAAGGTTTTTACACCATCATGGCCGCGCAGTTTTTCTCATCGCTGGCTGACAACGCTCTCCTGATTGCTGCCATTGCACTGCTGAAAGACCTTCACGCCCCGAACTGGATGACGCCGCTCCTGAAGCTGTTCTTCGTGCTCTCCTACGTGGTACTCGCGGCTTTCGTCGGCGCTTTCGCGGACTCGCGGCCCAAGGGCCGGGTGATGTTCGTCACCAATTCCATCAAGGTCGTCGGCTGCATCACCATGCTGGTGGGCGCGCATCCGCTACTGGCCTACGGCATCGTGGGCTTCGGCGCGGCGGCCTACTCGCCCGCGAAGTACGGAATTCTCACCGAACTGCTGCCCGCCGACCGGCTCGTTGCCGCCAATGGCTGGATAGAAGGCACCACGGTCGGGTCGATCATCCTGGGCACGGTCATGGGCGGCGCGCTCATCAGTCCGCATATCGCCGGGCATCTGCTCAGTCTGCACATTCCGAAAGTCAATACGCCCGCCGAAGCCGCCATGCTCGTGATCGTGCTGATGTATGTGATCGCCGCGATCTTCAACCTGCGCATTCCCGACACCGGCGCGCGTTATCCGAAGCAGGAAACGCGGCCGATCAAGCTCATCACCGATTTCGCCGGTTGCTTCGTGACGCTCTGGCACGACAAGCTCGGACAAATCTCGCTCGCGGTCACCACGCTCTTCTGGGGCGCGGGC
The DNA here is from genome assembly GCF_023631465.1 of Caballeronia sp. GAWG1-1. Lineage (NCBI taxonomy): Bacteria > Pseudomonadati > Pseudomonadota > Betaproteobacteria > Burkholderiales > Burkholderiaceae > Caballeronia > Caballeronia sp. GAWG1-1. The sequence goes on along the minus strand of NZ_JALQDB010000010.1, from coordinate 33,884 downwards.
GCGACCTTGCAGTTCATCGTGCTGAAATGGGCCGAAGTGTCGCTCGGCATGACGCTCTCGCAGGCCGCCATCTTGCAGGCGGTGATCGCGGTGGGCGTCGCGGTCGGCGCGGTGCTCGCGGCGGCGCGCGTGCCGCTCAAGCGCTCGCTGTCGGTGTTGCCGGTGGGCATCATGATGGGCATCGCCGTCATGCTGATGGCGTTCTACACGCGCCACCTCTTTCCCGCGCACTGGGGCATCTACTTCGGCAAGATGCACTTTCCGGGGTATCTGCTCGTCGCCTATTTGTTCCTGATGATCGTCGGCGGCTTGTCGGGCTTCTTCGTCGTGCCGATGAACGCGCTGCTCCAGCATCGCGGGCACGTGCTCTTGTCGGCGGGCCATTCGATCGCCGTGCAGAACTTCAACGAGAATCTCTCCGTGCTCGTCATGCTGTGCCTCTACGCGGTGCTGGTGTGGCTCGACGTGCCGATCCAGTTCGTGATCGTGCTGTTCGGCACCTTCGTGTGCCTGATGATGTACTTCGTCATGCGGCGGCATCAGGCGAATCAGCGCGCGTTCGATTCCGTCGCGCTGATCGGCGAAGCGCGGCATTGAAGTCGCGCGGCACGCTTTGCTCGTAAGCATCGGCTAATCTTCTTCCATCATGCTTTCCGCCGATCTCTATTCCTTCGTCACGCGCGTGCGCGGTCATGCGCCGCTCGTGCATTGCCTGACGAATCTCGTCGTCACCAACTTCACGGCCAACGTGCTGCTTGCCATCGGCGCCGCGCCGGCCATGGTCGTCGCGCGCGAGGAAGTCGGTGAATTCGCGCCGATCGCGGGCGCGCTCTCCGTCAATCTCGGCACGCTCGACGTCCCGCAGTCCCGCGCGATTCGTGCCGCCGTCGATGCCGCCAACGGCGCCGGCAAGCCGTGGGTGCTAGACCCGGTCGCGGTCGGCCCGCTCACGTTCCGCACGGAATTCGCGCTCGAACTGCTCGATCTCACGCCAGCGGTCATACGCGGCAACGCATCCGAGATCATCAGTCTCTCGGGCGGCGCTGCAAGCGGACGCGGCGTGGACAGCACCGCCGCCACCGACGCCGCGCTCGACGCCGCCCAGATCCTCGCGCTCAGGACGCAGGCAGTCGTCGCGGTGACGGGCGCCACCGACTACATCACCGATGGCCGGCAGGTCGTCGCGCTTTCGAACGGCTCGCCGCTGATGACGCGCGTAACCGGCGTGGGCTGCGCGCTCTCGGCGACGGTCGCGGCGTTCATCGCCACCGCGACATCGCGCGATGAACACTTCGCGGCGACGGTCGCGGCCATCGCCCATACGACGATTGCGGGCGAACTCGCCGCGCGCGATGCCGCCCTGCCCGGCAGTTTCGCGGTCGCGTATCTCGACCGGCTGGCCTCACTCGACGAGAACGCGTTCGGGCAGACGCTCGTCATGCGCGACGTCGCGCTTTCCTGATCGCTCGGCAAATGCGGCCTTCCTTCGATCTTTCGCTTTATCTCGTGCTCGATCCCGTGCAGTGCGGCGGACACGCCGCGGCGCTTGCCGTGGCGCGCGCGGCGCTCGAAGGCGGCGCGACCATCTTGCAATTACGCGCGCCCGAGTGGCACAAGCGCGCGTGGTACGAGCTCGCGCGCGATCTGCTGCCGCTCACGCGTGCGCATGGCGTGCCGCTCATCATCAACGATCAGGTGGATGTCGCGCTCGCAGTCGGCGCCGATGGCGTGCATGTCGGGCAGCGCGATCTGCCGGCCGACGCCGTGCGACGCTTGCTGGGCGCGGATGCGATCATCGGTTTGTCGGTGGCCGATCGCGCCGAACTCGACGCGGCGAACGCGCTACGAGGAACCGTCGATTACCTCGGCGCGGGACCGGTGTACGCCACGCCGACGAAGACCGATGCATCGGCGCCATGCGGTATCGATGGCCTGGCTGCGCTCGTCGCCGATGCGTGTTTGCCCACGGTGGCGATCGGCGGCATTCAGACGCACAATGCCGCGGATGTCATGCGCGCGAAACCCGCGGGTCTTGCCGTCGTCTCCGCAATCTGCAAGGCGGCCGATCCCCGCGACGCGTCGCGCGTCTTGCGCGAGATCATCGAACGCGCCTGAACCTCACCGTCACCTTATGGCCGATACGAAAACCATCTCCAACGTGCTCACCATCGCCGGTTCCGACTCGGGCGGCGGCGCGGGCATCCAGGCCGATCTGAAAGCGTTCTCCGCGCTCGGCGCGTACGGCGCAAGCGTCATCACGGCGCTCACGGCGCAGAACACGTGCGGCGTCACGGCCGTGCATGCGCCGGAAGCGGCGTTCATCACCGCGCAACTCGATGCCGTGTTCGACGACATTCGCATCGACGCGGTGAAGATCGGCATGCTGGCGAACGCGGATATCGTGCGCGCCGTCGCCGATGCGCTCAGGCGGCATAAGCCGACGCATGTCGTGCTGGATACCGTGATGATTTCCAAGAGCAATCACGCGCTCCTCGCGCCGGAAGCGGTGGCGGCGTTGCGCGACGAACTGCTTCCGCTTGCCACGCTGGTGACGCCGAATCTGCCGGAGGCGGCGGCGCTGCTCGGCTCGACGCCGGCCGTCGACGAAGACGAAATGGTCCGTCAGGGCGAAGCGTTGCGCTCGCTCGGCGCGCGCGCGGTGCTGATGAAAGGCGGCCATCTTGTTTCGGCCGATAGTCCCGACTGGCTCGTCGAGGCAAGCGGTTCGATGCGGCTTAACGGTGTGCGCGTGCCGCTCAAGAATACACACGGGACGGGATGCACGTTGTCGTCGGCGATTGCGGCGCTGATTCCACAAACGGACGATCTCGCGAGCGCAGCGGCTGAAGCGAAGCGCTATCTCACGGGCGCGATCGAAGCGAGCGCGAGGCTCGATGTCGGGCACGGCGTCGGGCCGGTGCATCATTTTTATCGCTGGTGGTAGCGGTCGGCGCGCGCCGGAACGCTCTATAACCGCGCCGCCGCGAAAATTCGCGCGCGCTCCGGCCAGTCGTCCGGCACGATAAAGCCGCGCGATTCCTCGCTCCAGTTGCCCGCTTCATCGCGTCGATAAGCCGCGATCATCGTCGGCATGGCAATCTCTTGCAGACGCGCATGAATCACCGATGCCTCGGCCAACAACGCGTCAGCATCGTCTGCGCGGAGCCGCCGCGAAGCCAGCCACGCGAGTCGTGGCTGCACGATCCACGCGCGCTCATCGCAGGCATTGCTTGCCGTGCCACGCTTCTCGCGCCAGTCGGATGCCGTCATCCACCAGCCGCGCAAATGCTGCTCGCCGATTTCAGGCGCGCTCGCGACGCCTTCATCGCGATAAAAGAGACGCCCCTTGATGAACAAGCGCGGCTCCCACGGTCCTTCGTAACCCAGCGCGATGAACTCAGGGCGCGCCGTCAGCGTGGACTGATGCGTCAGCAAGCGCGCATGTTTCAGATCGAAGCGATCCTGCAAGTTCGGTCCCACGTAGTCGGAAAGTCGTGAACTTGGCGACGCGGCGTCAGCGCCGACGTTTTGCGCGGCGCGTTCACCGACGATGCGATCCGGCAGACGCGCGCCTGACGACGCGTCGATATCGACACTGCCTTGCGCGGCGCGTTCACCGACGAAGCGATCCGGCAGACGCGCACCGGACGGCGCGTCGATATCGCCACCGCCTTGCGCGGCGCGTTCACCGACGAAGCGTTCCGGCAGACGCGCACCGGACGGCGCGTCGATCTCGCCACCGCCTTGCGCGACAGGTTTGCCGATATGCAGATAAAACTTCACCGCGAGTTCCCAATGCAGCCGCGCGCCGTCCGCCGTTTCGAGCAGAAAATCGCATTCGCCGATGGTGCGACGCTGGCGCCGTATCTGCACGTTCGCGGCGATCAGGCGCGCCGCCGGCCCGTGCGCCAGGAAGAATTCCAGCAGGCTTTCCGCATAGATGCCGAGCCGCGTGCTCTTTGGGTTGCGCGTGTGGGCGTGGAGCGCGTCGGGCGCGGCATCGAGTTCGGCGAGCCACGCGAGCGTCGTTCGCCGCATTGCTTCCGAGTCGAAGGGATGAGCGAGCCGCGCGCCCGCATGATGCTCGTCGAGCAGGTCCGGCGAGAGTAGCAGCCACGCCAGATCCCGCACCGTCGTGTCGCCGAAACCATCGACGATGCGCGCGAAATCCGGCGATGGCGCCGACATCAGCGGCCGCCCTTTCGTCCTTCCTGCGCGCCCGCCTCGACGCCGAGCGCGGCGAGCGCATCCCGGTACGTGCCGCGCGCGAGGCACAGATCCGCCCAGGCCTTGGCCTTGTCGGGCAGGCTGCGCAGCAGATACGCGGGGTGATACGTGACCACCACCGGCACGCCGCGATATTCATGCACGCGGCCGCGCATCGACGCGATGCTTTCGTCTGTCTTGAGAAGACTCTGCGCCGCGAAGCGCCCGAGCGCGACGATGATTTTCGGCTTCACGAGCTCGACCTGACGTTGCAGATAAGGCTCGCAGCGCGCGACTTCCTCGGGTTCCGGATTGCGATTGCCGGGCGGACGGCACTTCAACACGTTGGTGATGAAGACGTTCGACTCGCGCGACAGTTCGAGCGCGCGCAGCATGTTGTCGAGCAGCTTGCCGGCCTGGCCGACGAACGGTTCGCCTTCCTTGTCCTCGTTCTCGCCGGGCGCCTCGCCGATGAGCAGCCAATCCGCTTCGCGGTCGCCAACGCCGAACACCGTGTTGGTGCGGCGCTCGCACAGGCGGCAACGTTCGCAACCGGCAACGCGCGCGGCGAGCGTGTCCCAATCGAGCGTATGGATGTCGCTCGGGGCGTCGGCTGCGGCGGGCGACGGTGCGTAAAACGGCGCATCGTCGGTCCACGGGAGATCGTCGTAGGCTTCGAAAGGGGCTTCGTGGTCTTGAGGCGGCCTTGGTTCGCGATCGGCGCGAGTGACGGCTTCGGCTTCGGATTCGCGTGTGCGCGGTTGGTGGGCCGAAGCCTCAGGCGATGCGTCTTGCGCAAGACCTTCAGGCGCTTGGTTCGGCAGCGAATCGCGCGAGGTTGGGCTCGCCACATCTCCCCGACGCGTCGCTGATGCATCGTGTGGATTGGCCGCCGGAAGAGGCGTCAACCGCGCCTCCGATGTTTTCGAAGCCAACGATGCCGCCTTATCCGCATCCGGACTTGCCACTTCGCCACGCGACGAACGCGAAAGCCGCGCCTCGACTGCAACTTCCGATGGCAACGTCAAGGAAGCCGAAGACGCGCCACCCGCGTCGCTCACCCGCCGCCGCACCCACACCGGCCCGAAGCCGAGTTCTTCCACAAGCAGATCATCGAGCGCCATGCGCACTCTCCTTCGGAAACGACAGACGCATGACGATTGCGTCCTCGCGCGAACGGTGCCGCGCGGGATAATAATTTTTCCGGCGCCCGATGGCCACGAAGCCAAAGCGCTCGTAAAGCTGAATGGCACGCGGGTTCGACGGCCGCACTTCGAGCAACACGCCTTCGAGCTTTTCCGTGCGCGTGATGCGCACCGCCTCGCGCAACAGCGTGAGCCCCGCTCCAGCGCGCTGCGCACTCGGCGCGACGCACAGGTTGAGCAGATGCATTTCATCGACGACCGGCATCAGCACGCAATAGCCGATGAGCGAGCCCGTCACATGCCGCAAGCACACGCCGTAATAACCATTGCGCAACGAGTCCTGAAAATTGCCGCGGCTCCACGGAAACTCGTACGCCATCTTTTCGACGGCGGCGACTTCGTCGAGATCGGCCTCGGTCATCGGCGTCAGATACCGGTCCGCCAGCAGCACGCCGCTCACCGCAGCGCCCCCTCGTCCGATGCGGCGCGCGCCTGCATGCGCTCCGCCGTCGTCTGCGCCACCTTGTCGCGGATATAGTCGGGGGCGGCGAGTTCAGGTGCAATCGCCCGTCCCGCGCGCCATTCGCGAAGCGCGATCAGCGCGACGGGAAGCGCGTGCGGCAAGGCATGACGATCGACGACCGTCGCGGCTGAAAGCGCGGGAAAACGTTCGCCAAAAGCCGTTGCGGCGTTGCCCGCGAGCGCAAAGGGGACATCGGGAAGCGGTACGGCCGCCGGTGCATCGAGCGATGCGGGATGCAGCGTGCGCCATGCGCCCGTTGCATCGTCGAACTCGAAGTCGGCCCAGTAGACTTCGTCCATGCGTGCATCGAGTGCGACGAGCACGCGCGCTGGCAGCGCTGCGTCGTGCAGGCGCGCCGCTTGTGCGCATGCGAAGAGCGTGCTCACGGGCACGACCGGCACGTTCAAGCCGAACGCCAAACCCTGCGCGACGCCTGTCGCGGTGCGCAATCCCGTGAAGGAGCCCGGACCCGCGCCGAACGCGATCGCCGAACATTCGGCAAGCGTGACGCCAGCGTCCTCGCACAACTCGCGCACCGCGGGCAGCAGCCGCGTGCTGGATACCGCGCCCGTCGCCTCGTGGCGATACCAGACGCGTAGGTCGTCGTGTACGTATTGCGGGGCGACGGTATCGGAAGGAGACGAGGAATTGGCGAGCAAGAGCGCAACGGAGCAGAACTCCGTCGAGGTATCGAGGGCGAGCAGAACGGTGCGTGTCATAGCCGGTATTGTAATGCGGGACCCGCGACGCTTTCGCGCCATCTGAATCGGCGCGACGCGTTTTCGACGATGCGTGGTCTCTGGAGGCTTCGCTCGGTTCGAAGAAAACCTCGACCCATTCGGGAGAATGCGCTTGCTAAGATCGGCAGCCCAAAGACTCGCAGGAGAACCGCGCATGACCGAGATCGATCAGCAATTCGCCCAGGCGCAGAATGATGTCACGCAGTTGACCGAGCGCCCCGGCAATCTCACGCTGCTGCGCCTGTATGCGCTATTCAAGCAAGGCAGTCTCGGCGACGTTCAAGGCGACAAGCCAGGCTTCACCGATATCGCCGGCAAGTACAAGTACGAAGCCTGGGCCGCGCTCAAAGGCACACCCGCCGACGACGCCAAGCGGCGTTACGTGGAATTGGTCTATTCGCTCAGACGCGGCGACGCTGACTAATTCACGAACCAAGTATGCCGGCGCGCTTTAATGCCCGAAATTGGCGCGCAGGTGCTTCATCATGTGGCGCGGTGCAACAAACTACGATATACTAGCGGTCAGCGCTTGACTGTAAGTTGCATCACCCGAGAAAGACCCAAGCAAGATCGGTGATCCTCCGAGCAACAAAGCGTTTCGTAGCGTTTTGCCCCAATCCAGTTTAGAAACTGTCCCCTCCCTGCCAGGCCGTCTGCGTGTTGTATTAGCGCGTTGTGTTGTTCGCATCTATCGGCCCGTCATGCATCAGGCTGACGTCAGCGCCCCTCGGGTCTGCCGTATCCTATACAGCTTCTAAAAAGATTCTCGCCGCGTATGCGTGCGAGTGGCCCCCGTTTTTCGATTTGCTCGCTGTTTCTTCGCTCGCTGAATCCAACGACCTGGGTATGCCGATTGGCGCCGACGCCTCATTTCCCGTTTCAAGGATCGACATGACTTCGAGCATTACCCCCAGCCCGTTGGACAACATCGCAGCACAAGCACTAGACCTCCCCGCAGCACCCGCAGTACAAGCCGTGGCACAACCCGAAGGCCCGACGTTCGAGTCGCTTGGCCTGTCCGCCGACATCGTCTCCGCGCTGACCGCCGCAGGCTATCAGTCGCCGACGCCGGTTCAGCAGCGCGCGATTCCCGCAGCGCTCGCCGGCCGCGATCTGCTCGTCTCCAGCCCGACCGGTTCGGGCAAGACGGCCGCGTTCATGCTGCCCGCCATCGAAAAATTCGCGCAAATGGAGAAGCTCCAGGCGCAGCAACCGCGCGCCCCGCGTGACCCGAATGCCAAGCCGGTGCGCCGTCAGCAACCCGTCGCGCGCCCGCGTCTGCTCGTGCTCACGCCGACCCGCGAACTCGCCATGCAGGTTTCCGCTGCCGCGACGACCTATGGTCGTCATCTGAAGCGTCTGCGCACGGTCAGCATTCTCGGCGGCGTGGCTTACGGCCAGCAATTGATGCTGCTTGCGAAGAACCCTGAGATTCTCGTCGCCACACCGGGTCGTTTGATCGATCACCTTGAACGTGGCCGTATCGACCTGTCGACTCTCGACATGCTCGTGCTCGACGAAGCCGACCGCATGCTGGACATGGGCTTCATCGACGACATCGAAACGATCGTTGCCGCCACGCCGGCTTCGCGTCAGACGCTGCTGTTCTCGGCCACCATCGACGGCAAGATCGCTTCGCTCACCGGCCGTCTGTTGAAGGACCCTGAGCGCATCGAGATCGTTCAGAAGCTCGAAGCGCGCGACAACATCGCGCAACACGTGCATTACGTCGATGACCGCGATCACAAGGATCGTCTGCTCGACCATCTGCTGCGCGACGAAGGCCTCGATCAGGCAATCGTCTTCACGGCAACCAAGAGCGACGCGGACCTGATCGCCAACCGTCTGTCGGACGCTGGCTTCGATTCCGCCGCATTGCACGGCGACCTGCCGCAAGGCGCACGCAATCGCACGATCCGCGCGCTGCGCGAAAAGCGCGTTCGCGTGTTGGTCGCGACCGACGTGGCTGCACGCGGTATCGACATTCCCGGCATTACGCACGTGTTCAACTACGATCTGCCGAAGTTCGCGGAAGACTACGTGCACCGTATCGGCCGCACGGGTCGCGCAGGCCGCAGCGGCATCGCGGTGAGCCTCGTGCATTACGCTGAAATCGGCGCGCTGAAGCGTATCGAGCGCTTCGTGCGTTCGCCGCTGCCGGTGAACGTCGTGGTCGGCTTCGAGCCGCGCAAGTCGCCGCCTAAGGGTGGTTTCGGTGGCGGCGCTGGCGGCCGTGGTCGTCCGGGTGGCGGCAATGGCGGCGGTCGTCGCTTCGGCAGCGGCGGTGGCAATGGCGGCAGCGGTAACGGCGGTGGCCGTGGCTACGGCGCATCCAACGCCAGCGGCTACGGTAACAAGCCGAGCACCGGTTCGCGCGAAGGCGGTTATCGCGGTGAAGGCGGCGGCTATCGCGGCGCCAACGCCGGCGGCAGCGAAGGCGGTTATCGTGGTGGTTCGCGCGATGGCGGTTTCGGTGGCCAGCGCGACGGTTTCGCCCGTCGCAGCGATGGTCCGCGCGCCCCGCGCCGCGGCAGCTAAGCCCCGATCGCTTAAAGGGCAGAGCGGCTATAAAAGCCCTTTGCCCGATTGCACAAAAAAAACCGATGCCTCGCGCGTCGGTTTTTTTTGTCCGCTCGCCATATTTCACGATGTGCAATGATCTTTTGCGTCGCAAAAGATGTGCTGCGCGGCACAACGTCGGGCGTTGCAAGATGGAAAATCGTATTCCGCATCGTGGAAATATTGCTCCATCTCATTGTATTATAACGAAAATTATTATCCGAAAATCTCTCTGCAGGGACTGTGTTGCGTGCGGCAATTTGCCTAGACTCTTATATAAGAGTTGAGCAAACGAAACCGCCGACGTCGGCGCACGAAGCTCAAACCGCCAAGGAACTCAGTTCAATCTCAAGGAGAAACGCCATGACCTCACGTCAACAGCAAGCCCAACAACTCCATCAGGAATGGGAAACGGATTCGCGCTGGAAAGGTGTCAAGCGCAGCTATTCAGCGGAGGACGTGGTGCGTCTGCGCGGCTCCGTGCCGGTCGAGCACACGCTCGCGCGGCGTGGCGCTGAAAAGCTGTGGGCGTCGATTCATGAAGAGCCGTTCGTCAACGCGCTTGGCGCATTGACTGGCAATCAGGCGATGCAGCAGGTGAAAGCCGGCCTCAAGGCCATCTACCTGTCCGGCTGGCAAGTCGCGGGCGATGCCAATGTCGCGGGCGAGATGTATCCGGATCAGTCGTTGTATCCGGCGAACTCGGTGCCCCTCGTCGTGAAGCGCATCAACAACACGCTTACGCGCGCCGATCAGATTCAATGGTCCGAAGGCAAGAATCCGGGCGATGCCGGCTACGTCGATTACTTCGCGCCGATCGTCGCGGATGCCGAAGCCGGTTTCGGCGGCGTGCTCAACGCCTTCGAACTGATGAAGGCGATGATCGAAGCCGGCGCCGCGGGCGTGCACTTCGAGGACCAGTTGGCGTCGGTGAAAAAGTGCGGCCACATGGGCGGCAAGGTGTTGGTGCCCACGCGTGAGAACGTCGCGAAGCTGACGGCCGCGCGTCTCGCCGCCGACGTCTGCGGCACGCCGACGCTCGTCATTGCGCGCACGGATGCCGAAGCCGCCGATCTCGTCACGTCCGACATCGACGACAACGACAAGCCGTTCCTGACCGGCGAGCGCACCGTGGAGGGCTTCTATCGCACGCGTCCGGGGCTGGATCAGGCAGTGTCGCGCGGCCTTGCCTACGCCCCGTATGCGGACCTCGTATGGTGCGAAACCGGCAAGCCGGACCTGGAATACGCGAAGAAATTCGCCGAAGCCATCCACAAGCAGTTCCCGGGCAAGATGCTCTCGTACAACTGCTCGCCGTCGTTCAACTGGAAGAAGAATCTGGACGACGCGACCATCGCCAAGTTCCAGCGCGAACTCGGCGCAATGGGCTATAAGTTCCAGTTCATCACGCTCGCGGGTTTCCACGCGCTGAACTACTCGATGTTCAACCTCGCGCACGGCTACGCCCGCTCGCAGATGAGCGCCTTCGTCGAACTGCAGCAGGCCGAATTCGCTGCCGCCGACAAGGGTTTCACGGCGGTCAAGCATCAACGCGAAGTGGGCACTGGCTATTTCGATGCCGTCACGCAAACGGTCGAACGCGACGCATCGACGACCGCGCTGCATGGATCGACGGAAGACGAGCAGTTCTTCGACAAAAAGGTCGCGTAAAAGCGGCAGGCTGAATCAGGGAGCGCAGTGAAACCGACGGCGGCCGTGGCGACATGGCCGCCGTTTTTCATTTCACCGTGACCTGTCACCGATAGACGATGACCGGAATCTTGGTATGCGTAAGCACGCGCTGTGTCTCGCTGCCGATCAGGAGACTGCCGAGCCCGCGTCTGCCGTGCGAGGCCATCAGGATCACGTCGCAGCCGTTGCCCTCCGCCGCCTCGATGATGCCGATATACGGCGCCGCGTCGATGCTCGTCACGCTGTCGCACGCCACGCCTGCCGCGATCGCCGCGCGTTCGACGGCGCGCAGATGATCGCGGGCTTCGCGTTCGGCGCGCGTGTGGAAGTCGTCGGGTGGTTCGACGGCGACATCGGCGAAAGGCGAATAAGGGTATTGCGGCAGGCACGCGTAAGCCGTGATGCGTGCGCCAACGGATTGCGCGAGGTCGATCGCGCCGTCGATGGCCTTTTGCGACAGTTCGGAACCGTCCGTCGGCACAAGGATGTGTTTGAACATGGCGTCCTCCTTCGGGCGTCGGTGCGTGTTTTCATTCTAGTGCCGCAAACGCGCGATCAAGGGCGGTTCATCCCCAGTATCCCGAAGCGTTATACGTATGCTTGAGCAGATCGAGAAAAAGACGCACGCGCAACGGCAAGTGCCGGCGTTGCGGAAAAACGGCGTGGATGCCGATAGGCGGCGCGGCGAACGCATCGAGCACGCTCTCGAGGCGTCCCGCGCCGATATCGTCGCCCACCTCCCACCACGACCGCCACGCGAGCCCGCGCCCTTCCATGCACCACTCGTGCAGCACGGCGCCGTCCGAGCACTCCATCGTGCCGGAGACTTTGATCGTCACTACCTTGCCATCTTGCTGAAACACCCAGCCGCGCTGCTGATTCGCCGATGCCCCAAGCGCGAGACAGTTGTGATGCGCAAGCGCCGCGAGGTCCGCGGGTTCGCCGAATTTCGCGAGATAGTCGGGCGACGCCACGCACACGCGCCGGTTCTCGCCAAGTTTGAGCGACACGAGCGACGAATCCGGCAACTCGCCGAGACGCACGGCGCAATCGAAGCCTTCGTTGACGAGATCGACCATGCGGTCGGTGAGATCGAGGCTCACGGAAACGTCCGGATGCAGCGTCGTAAATTTCGGCACGAGCGGCGCGACGTGACGCCGCCCGAAGCCCGCCGGCGCCGACACGCGCAGATGCCCGCTCGCCTTCACGCCGCCCGCCGACACGCTCGATTCCGCGTTCTGCATGTCGTTGATGATGCGCTGGCAGTCTTCGAGGAACGCCGAGCCTTCGAACGTCAGCGTGATCTTGCGCGTCGTGCGCACGAGCAGCTTGACGCCGAGCCGTTCTTCCAGCGCGTCGAGCCGCCTGCCGATCACCGCGGGCGCGATGCCTTCCGCCTGCGCCGCCGCCGACAAGCTGCCTTTTGCCGCGACGGCCGCGAACGTCTCAATCTGCTTGAATCGATCCATGCGTTTTTTTCGTCAAATGCGGGACTCGCGCTCAGATTAGGTATTAAAAAGTAAAAGATCAAGTGATCCGGCGATGCTTTTTCCTTCACTACGATCACCAATACAATCCAACCCGACCTCTACATGGAGCGCACGGCTATGTCGGCCATAACGACACACCCATCTCCTCGCGCAGTGATTTTCGACGCCTACGGCACGCTCTTCGACGTTCACTCGGTCGTCTCGGTGGCCGAGCAACTGTTTCCCGGCAAGGGCGAGCCGCTCTCGCAGCTCTGGCGGCAAAAGCAGATCGAATACACGCAGTTGCGCACGCTCGCCGATCCGTCGGGTAGCCATTACGCGCCGTTCTGGGACATCACGATCGATGCCCTGCGCCACGCCGCCGCCCGCCTCGGTCTTGCCGATGCGCTCACCAGCGCCGCCGAGAAGCGTCTGATGGACGAATACGCCTGCCTGTCCGCGTTCCCCGATACCGTGACCGCGCTCAAACAATGGCGCGAGCGCGCAGGCATTCCCCTCGCGATCCTGTCCAACGGCAATCCGCCGATGCTCGATATCGCCATCAAAAGCGCGGGCATGACGGGACTCTTCGACCACGTGCTTTCCGTCGATGCGGTGCGCGCCTACAAGCCCGCCGCCGCCGCGTACGAACTCGGCACGCGCGCTTTCGGCGTGGCGGCGCGCGAGATCGTGTTCGTGTCGTCGAACGGCTGGGATATCGCGGGCGCGACCTGGTTCGGCTACACGACGTTCTGGATCAATCGCGCCGGCTTGCCGGTGGAAGAACTCGGGCTCGCGCCACGTGCAACGGGACGCGGCATGGCCGAACTGATCGAATTCATCGAAGGTGGATGCAAGCCACAGGACATTCCCTTACGTGGTGCGCGCCGGGCGCCGCGCAACTGATTTACCGCTTTACCGCTACAAGCAAAACCGTCTGACCGACCAAGGAGATTTGAACATGACGCAGACATCGCAATCGCATCCGCTCTCGTTGCCCGAAGGCATGCGCATCGCGGCCGAGATCAAGCCGGGCTTCGAAACCGTCCTCACGCCCGAGGCGCTCGCGCTCGTTGCATCGCTGCATCGCCGTTTCGAGCCGCGTCGCCGCGAACTGCTCGCCGCGCGGATCGACCGTACCCGGCGGCTCGATGCAGGCGAGCGTCCCGACTTCCTCGCATCGACCGAATCGATTCGCGCAGGCGACTGGAAAGTGGCGCCGTTGCCGAAGGACCTGCAATGCCGTCGTGTGGAGATCACCGGTCCGGTCGAGCGCAAGATGATCATCAACGCGCTCAACTCCGGCGCGGATTCGTACATGACCGACTTCGAGGATTCAAACGCGCCGAGTTGGGACAACCAGATCACCGGCCAGCTCAATCTGATGGAGGCCGTGCGCCGCACCATCTCGCTCGAACAGAACGGCAAGTCATACAAGCTCAACGACCAGGTCGCCACGTTGATCGTGCGTCCGCGCGGCTGGCATCTGGATGAGAAACACGTGACGGTCGATGGCGAGCGCGTCTCGGGCGGCATCTTCGACTTCGCGCTGTTCCTGTATCACAACGCGAAGGAACTGATCGCGCGCGGCAGCGGCCCCTACTTCTATCTGCCGAAGATGGAGAGCCATCTCGAAGCGCGTCTGTGGAACGACATCTTCATCGCGGCGCAGGAAAGCGTGGGCATTGCGCGCGGGACGATTCGCGCGACCGTGCTGGTCGAAACCATTCTCGCGGCCTTTGAAATGGACGAGATTCTGTACGAACTGCGCGAACATAGCTCCGGCCTGAACGCAGGCCGCTGGGATTACATCTTTTCCGCGATCAAGAAGTTCAAGAACGATCCAAACTTCTGCCTCGCCGATCGCGCCAAGATCACGATGACCGTGCCCTTCATGCGCGCGTATGCGCTCGAATTGCTGAAGACGTGCCACAAGCGCAATGCGCCGGCTATCGGCGGCATGGCGGCGCTGATTCCGATCAAGAACGATCCTGCCGCGAACGAAAAAGCGATGGGCGGCGTACGTTCCGACAAGGCGCGCGATGCCACCGACGGTTACGACGGCGGCTGGGTCGCGCATCCGGGACTCGTGCCCATTGCGATGGAAGAATTCGTGAAAGTGCTCGGCGACAAGCCGAATCAGATCGCGAAGCAACGTGACGACGTACAGGTGAGCTCACACGATCTGCTCGATTTCCGTCCCGAAGAGCCAATCACCGAAGCCGGTTTGCGCAATAACGTGAACGTGGGCATTCACTATCTCGGTTCGTGGCTCGCGGGCAATGGCTGCGTGCCGATCCATAATCTGATGGAAGATGCCGCGACCGCCGAGATTTCGCGTTCGCAAGTGTGGCAGTGGATTCGTTCGCCGAAGGGCAAGCTCGACGATGGCCGCAAGGTCACGGCAGCGATGGTGCGGGAGATCACCATCGACGAACTCGAGAAGGTCAAGCAGTTGGTCGGCGGCGCGGGCAGCGATACCAAGCCTTACGAACGCGCGGCCAAGATCTTCGAAGAGATGTCGACTTCGGCGCAGTTCACCGAATTTTTGACCCTGCCGCTTTACGAGGCGATCTGACCCGCGAAGGTTGAGTCGTTCATCGCGAACGTGCATTGCGAACAAACGGCCTGCGGGCCGTTTGTTCATTGAGACGTGGCGAACGAATCGCGCATGGCGTGTGCTACATTGCGCATCGTCTTTTTAACGATTCAACCGTGGAGCGCACTGACCGTGCGAACGACAGCATGAGCAATATCCAGCTCGATATCGAATGGACCGAGGCGGCATCGCGCAAAATCGAGAAACTGATGCCGCGCAACGCCAGCAAGGACGCCTATCTGGCACTGCCGCCGGTCGAATGTCTGCCGATGGAAGGCGATGTGCTTTTCCTCGGGCCGTCAGGCAAACAGCAACCGTTTATCGTGGCCGAGCGTCAATATCATCACGACGGCGATGCGGACTGGACCATCATTCTGATCCTCGACGTCCCGCACGAAACGCACTAACGACCCAACGGCATCCGCGCCGTTCATTCACGCCGCAGTTCAGAGAATCTTGCCTGCGACGTGAACCTCGCCGTGCTCGGCCAGTTCCGGCGACTTGGCGCGAAACGCCTGGATATGCGCGGACTTGCCGTGCTCGGCGAGTGCCTCTTCGCTTTCCCAACGCTCGACGAAGATGAAGCGGCGCGGTTCCTTCACATCGCGATGCAAGTCGTATTGCAACGCGCCGCGTTCCTTGCGAGTCGGCTCGACATTCGCTTCGAGCACTTTCCTGAGTTCCTCTTCCTTGCCTGGCTTCGCGACAAAAATAGCGACGACTGCGACTTCCGACATAAGTGTTCTCCTCGTTTCAATGTTGGGATGGAACGCGAAGCATAACCGCGCGCGGCGCACTCTGCCGTTTTCGATCCACAAAGAAAAAACCCGCGTTCCGAATGAAACGCGGGTAAAAACCGTCGCCCTACGAGGATAGGCGACGGGGCCATCGGGGTTCGCGAGAACGCGAACCATTATTCGTTTGTCCTGTACCGGCGCTTCGCGGTGCCGTGTTCGCCGATGACGTAATGTACTGTCCACTCGGTCGTTTTCTATAAGCTTTTGCGCACATAGCGCGATAGAAAGAATCCTCTGCGCAATAAGCGCGGAACGCTCGCATATGCGTTCAATCGCACGACCGATTTTTTCGCTATCGGCTTAACTTGTCGCGCCGAGAAAGGTTGACGAAAAAAAACCGCCTCGATGACGAGGCGGTTTGCACACGATGAGAGCCCGAAGGCTGCGAACGCGATGTTCAGCCGATCTGACCGGCCAACAAGGCCATGATCTGACGCGCTTGCGGCGACGAATCGAGCTGACCTTTGTCGTCGACGATTGCGACGCGTGTTTGCTGTTCGGTGACCGCGCGCACGTTGACCTGATATTGCTTCGCGACCATTTCCTTGCGGCCGTGGAACACTTGGCTCCAAAAGCCCTGCTCGGCCGATGTCTTGTCGTTCGGATCGACGTAACGCACATAGTAGACGCCACGGCCACGGTCGCGATCGTCCACGGTGAAGTTCGCCCGATCCAGCGCGATGCCCACGCGCAGCCACGCGCGGTCGTAGGCTTCGGGCAGGGTCAGCTCCGATGTCGTGGCTTCGGGTACGGCTTCGTTGCGAATGGGGCTGTTGCCTGCGTTGGCCGCGTTCTGCGCGGCAACCGATGCAGCCTTCTTGTCGCCAGTCTTGGCGCTCGCCGCCGCGGCGGTCGCGCCCGGCAAAGACGTGCCGCCCGCTTGACGCGTGTCCGCGTTGGTAAGCGAAGTCATCAAACGGCGCAGGTATTCGTTTTCAAGCGCGGGGTCGTTCGGACGCGCCTGCCACTGGCTCGTGTCGTTGTTTACGCCGGTCAACGCTTCACGCATGCCCTTCTGGCTGATGAACACGTACGTGCCGCCGTTGGGCGCCGCTTCGAGACGCGTGCGGTATTTGTTGCGCTCGGCCGTGACATAGGAATTGCCCGTGGCCTTGGAGAGCGTGTCGCGAATCAGGCCATCTGAAATTTGCGGATGCGTTTCGTTCCAGTCGGTTTCCATCACGCCTTTATCGCGTTGATCGACGACGAGCAAGAAGCCCTGCTCTTGCCAGAACCGGCGGATCTGCGGCCAGACCTGATCGGGCGCGCGGTCGTCGACGACGAGCCAGCGCTCGGCGCCATCGCGCTGAATGCGCATGCCCGTGATTGGCGGCACCACCGTGGGCGCGGTGGGTGCGACCTTCTGGACTTGCTGCAGATCGGAAAGGGATGTCTGCCCGCCCTGTGGCGGCAGCGAACGTTGATCGACGGCTTCGTCGAGCAGGTTCGGCGGATTCGCGAGGGTTTCCTGCTTGGAGCGCTGATCGCTCTTGTAGTTAATCGCGTTAGGTGAAGACGTGCCGCAACCCGCCACGATTCCTGCCACTGCGACGACCGCAGCAACCCGCCTGGTTACACGAAAATCTGTCATGTCTGGAAAGTCCTTCCGCAACGCCACGGGTTCTTCCGTGGATCAACCCAGCATTTTACCGGTCTGGCGGTGTCTCTGGCAAAAAGAGGCCGGTTTCGTTTTCCGCGACGCTCGTCGCGATATTGATCCACGGAAACTGGATGCTTTTTGTCGCCGAGATTTGTTGGCAATTCGCCATCGGCAGCGAATGCGCTTTTGTTGCGGTCAAAAGGCATGGATGCACCCATGCCATTAGATCGTCTTCGCCTCGAAATGACAATTTATGACAGTCTCAAAAATAGGCAATCTGGCTTTTCGAGCTTCGTAACGTACTGATTTTCAAAGCACCACACCCTTCTTTCCAAGGCTTTTCGCGGTTTTCGAATGCCTCGGGCCACGGTATCGCCCATCCCCTTCTTCCCTCTAGAATCGCTCTCAAAATTAAGAATTATCTGAGTGAAACTGAGAGAGGAACACGTGACTACGCCAAGACATACGCTAAGAAATCCTCATTACCTCGCGGCGGCTTGCATCGCGCTCGGCGGATCGATGGCCGCGCCTGCACAAGCGCAACTCGGCGCGATAGCGCGCAGCGCCGTATTTTCGTCAGGTATCGTCGCGCATCGATCGACGCACGGCCTGCTCGATTACGTCGAAACGACGGACGCGAACGGCATCGTCGTGCGCGAATACGTCGCGGCCAGCGGCGCCGTGTACGCAATCTCCTGGCGCGGACCGGCCATGCCCGACACAGAAGCGCTGCTCGGCGCGTACTTTCAGCGCTTCAAGGACGGCGCGAACGCTTCGTCGGGCGATGCCGGTCTGCACGCGACGCGCATCGCGAATGGCGATCTCGTCGTCGAAAATCACGTGCGGCTGCGTGAGTTCAGTGGCCGCGCATGGCTCGTGAGCGCGCTGCCAGCTGGCGTATCCACCGCCGATATTCAATGACGATGGAGGCACGCATGCCTATTCGCACGCATCTCACGCTTCTTCTCGTCACCGCACTGGCCTTGACCGCATGCGGCGGTGGCGGCGGTTCCGACAGCGCCACGCCGGCACCCGCGGCACCTGCACAAGCCAGCGCGCCCGCGACGGCCAGCGCGCCGGGCACGGCAAGCGCCGCCAGCAGCGCCAGCGCGGCATCCGCACCGAGCGCCGACTCCACCACCGTCGTGCAATCGACCACGCCGAACGTGCAGACCATCACCGTCACCAGCACGCCAACTCGCACGCGCAACATGCTGCAGACGAGCGTCACTATCTGCGTGCCGGGCACGAATACTTGCCAGACCATCGACAACATCCAGGTCGATACCGGCTCGCACGGGCTGCGCGTGCTGGCGTCGGCGCTGAACTCGCAAATCGCGCTGCCGCTCGTCGCGGCAAGCGGTTCGAACGGGATCGTCGCCGAATGCTCGGTGTTTGGCACCGGCTACACATGGGGCGCCGTGCGCACCGCCGATGTGCGGCTCGCTGGCCAAGTCGCGGGGGCAACCTCCGTGCAGTTGATCGCCGATGCATCGACGCCCACGGCGCCCGCCGATTGCGCACAGTCCGGCCTGCCGATGCTCGACGCATCGAAGCTGCGCGGCAACGGCATTCTCGGCGTCGGTCCGTTCACCGCCGATTGCGGCGCGGGCTGCGCCGCCTCCGCCATGCCGCGCTGGTACTACACCTGCAACACGGGCGGCGGTTGCACGGCGAGCAGCTTGCCGGTTGCGCAGCAGGTGACCAATCCGGTCGCCAACTTCGCCGCCGACAACAACGGCGTGCTGATCGAACTCCCCGCCATTCCAGCCGCAGGCGCATCCGCGGTCACGGGGACGATGACCTTCGGCATCGGTTCGCAGGCGAACAATCTACTCGGCTCGGCGACAGTGTTGAAATCGAGTTCGTCTTCCGGCTATGTGTCGACGAGCTTCGGCGGCAGTCAGTATGGGACGAGCTTCATCGACAGCGGATCGAATGGGTTGTTCTTCCCTTCGACGAGCATCACGACATGCGGCGCGTGGTATTGCCCGGCGGCGACGCAAGCCTTGAGCGCGACCGTGCGTTCGACGAGCGGCATCACGACCGACGTCTCGTTCAGCGTCGCGCAATCGACCACGTTGATCGCAAGCGGCAATTTTGCGTTCAGCAATCTCGCCGGACCGTCGAGCGGATACTTTGACTGGGGCTTGCCATTCTTCTTTGGTAGACGCGTGTTCACGGCGCTCGAAGGACGCGCGACGCCCGCAGGAAACGGGCCGTATTACGCGTTCTAAAAAGCGAGGGCCGTTCGCGATGAACGGCCCTCGGCTTGACATGCCGCAACAGGCGGAAAGCTCCTTACTTCTTCTGCGCCTCTTCCTCGAAGATCTTCTGCGCCAGATGGAACGCCGAGTTCGCGGCCGGCACGCCGCAATACACGGCCGTCTGCAGCAGCACTTCCTTGATCTCGTCCTGCGTCACGCCATTGTGCTTCGCGGCGCGCAGATGCAACGCGAGTTCCTCGCCGCGATTGAGCGCGACCATCATCGCGATGGTGAGAAGGCTGCGCGTATGACGCGGCAAGCCATCGCGCGTCCAGATTTCGCCCCACGCATAGCGCGTGATGAAGTTCTGGAAATCCGTGGTGAGATCGGTGCGGTTGGCAAGCGAGCGGTCCACGTGCGCATCGGACAGCACCGCGCGGCGCACCTTCATGCCGGCTTCGTAACGTTCGTCATCAGTCATGGTTGTTCTCCGAGAAAGTCGAGCACGGCGCGCGTGTAATCGTCGCGCTTCTCGATGTTCGACAAATGCGCCGCGTCCAGTTCGACGTAGCGCGCGCCTTCGATATAACCCGCCAGTTCGCGGCCCTGCTCGGCTGTCGTCGACAGATCGTGCGTTCCTGCGATCACGAGCACCGGCAGCGCGATGGTCTTCGCTTCGGCGCGCAGATCGGCGTCGCGGATCGCTTCGCAATTCGACGCGTAGCCTTCGCCCTCCGTATGCCGGAAGACATCGCGGATGTTGGCGAGCACGAGCTGTTCGCGCTCGATGAACAGCGCGGTGAACCAGCGCGCGATCACGGCGTCTGTCAGCGACGACATGCCGCCTGCTTCACGCGCTTTCGCGGCGCGCGGCGTCCACACCGCATCCGAGCCGATGAGCGCCGCCGTGTTCGACAGCACCACGCGCGAGAAACGTTCGGGATGACGCGCGGCGAGCCCGATGCCCGTGAGCCCGCCCATCGACAGACCGCAGTAATGCGCGCGTTCGATGCCGAGATGATCGAGCAGCCCGACGACATCGCCGATCAACTGATCGATGGTGTACGGCCCCGCTGGCGCGTCCGAATGGCCGTGGCCGCGCGTGTCGTAACGCACCACGCGGTAGTGCTCGGCGAACGCTTCGACTTGCGGCGTCCACATGGAGACATCGGCGCCGAGCGAATTCGACAGCACGAGCCACGGGGCGTCATTGCCCGCGCGGGCATCGACTCGATAGTGAATCCGGGTACCGTTGATAGCGGCAAGGGGCATGCTGTATCGCTCCTGAATCTTGTGCGCTCACGCGTTCGCGCGATGTAGCTCGAGCGCGGCGTCGACGAAGGCCTGTGCCTGACCGGCGTAATTCGCCGGATCGAGCAAGGATTTCAACTGTTGTTGCGAAAGATGCTGCGTGACGGTTTCGTTCGCGGCGAGCACTTCGAAGAGAGACTGGCCGCTTGCCACCGCCGCCTTCGACGACTGCTCGACGAGCTTGTGCGCATCCAGCCGGCCGATGGCGTCGCCGAGCGCGAGCATGACCGCTTCGCCGAGCACGAGACCGTTGGTCGCGTCGAGATTCCGCGCGAGCCGCGCGACGTTCACTTCGAGACCCGGCACGATGCCCTTGATATTCGACAACGCGCCCGCCGTAAGCCGCGCGAGATCGGGCAGCGCTTCCCATTCCGCCTGCCAGCCGCCGAGCGCGCGTTCGTGTTCCTGCACCATGCCCGCGAAAACCGTCGCGACGAGATTGGGCGCGCGCGTCGCGGCAGTCAGCACCGCCGCGCAACCCACGGGATTGCGCTTGTGCGGCATGGTGGACGACCCGCCCTTGCCTGCCGCGGCCGGCTCGGCGAGTTCGCCGAGTTCGGTCTGCATCATGAGCGAGATGTCGCGCGCGATCTTGCCAAGCGTGCCCGTGAGCATGCCGAGAAACGCCGCCGCCTCCGCGATGCGATCGCGTTGCGTATGCCAAGGCAGCGCGGGCAGGGCGAGCTGAAGTTCATCGGCGAGTGACTGCGCCACCGGCAAGGCCTTGTCGCGCAGACTCGCCAGCGTGCCCGCCGCGCCGCCGAATTGCAGCACGAACACGCGCGATTTCAGTTCGTACAGACGCCCGCGATGACGCGTCACCGCATCCAGCCACTGCGCGAACTTGAGACCGAGCGTGATTGGCAGCGCCTGTTGCAACCATGTGCGGCCGATCATCGGCGTCGCGTGATGCTTCTGCGCTTGCTGCGCGAGCGATGCGGCGAGTTCGCGCAGATCGGCATCGATCAGTTCGAATGCGGCGCGCAGTTGCAGCATGACGCCCGTGTCGATGATGTCCTGACTCGTCGCGCCCCAATGCACGTACTTGGCGGCCTCGGCGTCGCCGGCCTTCACCACGGCGGTCAATTGCTTGACGAGCGGAATCGCGAGATTGCCGCCGGCGGCCGCGCCGGTCATCAACGCGCCGGCGTCGATGTTGTCGGCATTGCACGCGGCGACGATCGCATCGACCGCGCTCGCCGGAATCACGCCATGCTCCGCCGATGCACGCGCGAGCGCCGCTTCGACATCGAGCATGGCCTGCACCGTCGCGCGCGCCGACCATAGCGCGTTGGCGGCCTCGTTGCCGCAGATGAGATCCGTGAGACGACCGGTCGAGGCGAACATGTCCTTAGACACGCTCGATGACCATCGCAATGCCCTGGCCCACGCCGATGCACATGGTGCAGAGCGCGAAGCGCCCGCCCGTGCGCTGCAACTGATAGCTCGCGGTCGTCACGAGCCGCGCGCCGGACGCGCCGAGCGGATGTCCGAGCGCGATCGCACCGCCGTTCGGGTTGACGCGAGGATCGTCGTCGGCAATGCCGAGCATGCGCAGCACGGCGAGCCCTTGCGAGGCGAAGGCTTCGTTCAGCTCGATCACATCGAACTGGTCGATCGTCATGCCAAGGCGCGCCAACAGCTTCTGCGATGCGGGCGCCGGTCCGATACCCATCACGCGCGGTTCGACACCCGCGGTCGCGATGCCGAGAATGCGCGCGCGCGGCGTGAGGCCATGACGCTTCGCGCTTTCTTCGTCGGCGATCAGCATGGCGACGGCGCCATCGTTCACGCCCGAAGCGTTGCCCGCCGTCACCGAGCCGTCCGGACGCACCACGCCCTTCAGCTTCGCGAGCGTTTCGAGACTCGTCTCACGCGGATGCTCGTCCTGCGACACGACGAGCGCGTCGCCCTTCTTCTGCGCGATGCTGACCGGCGTGATTTCCTGCGCAAGCGTGCCGTCCTTCTGCGCGCGCGATGCCCTCTGCTGACTGCGCAGCGCGAACGCGTCCTGATCGGCGCGGCTCACCTTGTAGTCGTCGGCGACGTTCTCGGCGGTTTCGGGCATCGAGTCGACGCCGTAGAGCTTCTTCATCAGCGGATTGACGAAGCGCCAGCCGATGGTCGTGTCGTGAATCTCGGCCTGACGCGAGAACGCGCTCGTCGCCTTGCCCATCACGAACGGCGCACGGCTCATGCTCTCGACGCCGCCCGCGATCAAAAGGCTCGCCTCGCCCGACTTGATGGCGCGCGCCGCGATGCCGACCGCATCCATGCCCGAACCGCACAGGCGGTTGACCGTCGAACCGGGCGTGCCCACGGGCAAGCCGGCAAGCAACGCCGACATGCGCGCGACGTTGCGATTGTCTTCGCCCGCCTGATTCGCGCAGCCGTAGATCACTTCCTCGACGGCTTCCCAGTCCACTTCCTTGTTGCGTTCGACGAGCGCGCGCAGCGGCACGGCGCCCAGGTCGTCGGCACGCACGGAAGACAGCGAACCGCCGTAACGGCCGATCGGCGTGCGGATGGCATCACATACGAAAGCTTCTTTCATCGGTCAACTCCAGTTATCTCTCAGGCGAAGCGTTTATGCAGCCTCGGACAGCGGCACGTATTGCAGCGGCACCTGGGCCAGCTTTTTCAGTTCGTCGAACGACAGACCTTCCACCATCTCGCGCACGACGAAGCCTTCCGGCGTCACGTCGAACACGGCGAGGTCCGTATATACGCGATCCACGCACTGTACGCCCGTCACCGGATAAGAACACTCGGCCACGAGCTTGCTCTCGCCTTGCTTCGTGAGCAGTTCCATCATCACGTACACCTGCTTGGCGCCGATGGCCAGGTCCATTGCGCCGCCGACGGCGGGAATCGCATCGGGTGCGCCGGTGTGCCAGTTGGCGAGGTCGCCCGTCGCCGAGACCTGGAACGCGCCGAGCACGCAGAAGTCGAGATGGCCGCCGCGCATCATCGCGAAGGAATCGGCGTGATGGAAGAACGCGCCGCCCGTCAAGAGCGTGACGTGCTGCTTGCCGGCGTTGATGAGTTCGTCGTCCTCTTCGCCCCTCGCGGGCGCGGGACCCATGCCGAGCAGGCCGTTTTCGCTATGGAGGAAGATTTCGCGATCCGCCGCGAGATGATTGGCGACGAGCGTCGGCACGCCGATACCGAGGTTCACATACGCGCCTTCGGGAATGTCCGCGGCCACGCGGCGGGCCATTTCGTCACGGGAAAGTTTCTTCATGGCTTCGATCCTTCAGGATGCAAGTTCAGCTTCGAGTTCGGCGGCATGCACCGCCTGCGGCACTTCGACCACACGTTGCACGAAGATGCCCGGCGTCACGATGTTTTCGGGGTCAAGCTCGCCGAGCGGCACGACCTTCGACACCTGCACGATGGCGGTCTTCGCGGCGCTCGCCATGATCGGCCCGAAGTTGCGCGCCGTCTTACGATAGACCAGATTGCCCCAGCGGTCGCCCTTATAGGCCTTCACGAGCGCGAAGTCGGCGTGTAGCGGCGCTTCGAGCACGTAGTGCTTGCCGTCGATCACGCGGGTTTCCTTGCCTTCTGCGAGCTTCGTGCCGTAGCCGGTCGGCGTGAAGAATCCGCCGATGCCCGCGCCCGCCGCTCGAATGCGCTCCGCGAGATTACCCTGCGGCACGAGTTCGAGTTCGATTTCGCCCGCGCGGTAGAGCGCGTCGAAGACGTGCGAGTCGGTCTGACGCGGAAACGAACAGATGATCTTGCTGACGCGCTTCGCC
This sequence comes from Caballeronia sp. GAWG1-1, assembly GCF_023631465.1. NCBI lineage: Bacteria > Pseudomonadati > Pseudomonadota > Betaproteobacteria > Burkholderiales > Burkholderiaceae > Caballeronia > Caballeronia sp. GAWG1-1. The sequence continues at coordinate 9,275 of NZ_JALQDB010000010.1, read as the reverse complement.
TTCAGCAAGGCGGCGAGACCCGTGTCGCCATTGCCCGCGTTGTTGTTGACGATGGTGAGATTGCGCGCGCCCTGTTCGATGAGCGCGTCGATCAGTTCCGAGGGCATGCCCGCCGTGCCGAAACCGCCGATCATGATGGTCGCGCCGTCTTGCACATCCGCCACCGCCGACGCGAGCGAGTCGAAAATCTTGTTGATCATTGCCGTACTTTCTCCTGTGTCGAACCGACTTGCGTGTCAGCGGCTGCTTGAAGCAAACGCATCTCGGGGTTTACCTGTGCGCCGACAAGCTTGCTTCGAAATGTTCGATATGCGAACATGGATTCGTTAAGCGAACATCGGCATGTTAGTCCCCGGTTCTTTGTCGTGTCAACGAAGCATGCGCGAAGTGCGGGTTTGTACGGGTCTTCACGCTTTCAATATGTCCACTCCAACGAATGCCGACGCGGATTCATCCGATAACCCCGCGCGTCCCGGCGACGCCTACGTGCAATCGTTCGCGCGCGGGCTTTCGGTCATCCGCTCGTTCGACGCGAACCGCCCGGCGCAAACGCTCACCGATGTCGCCGCCGCGACCGGCTTAACGCGCGCGGGCGCAAGGCGCATTCTCCTTACGTTGCAGGCGCTTGGTTATGTCGAAGCCGATGGCCGCCTCTTCCAGCTCACACCGAAGATACTCGACCTGGGCTTCGCCTATCTCACGTCGATGCCGTTCTGGAATCTCGCCGAGCCGGTCATGGAAGAACTCGTCGCGCAAGTTCACGAAAGCTGCTCGGCGGCGGTGTTGAACGGCGCGGAGATCGTCTACGTGCTGCGCGTGCCGACCCACAAGATCATCACGCAAAATCTGTCGATCGGCAGCCGTCTGCCCGCGTTCTGCACGTCGATGGGCCGCGTGCTTTTCGCCGCGCTCGACGACGCACAACTCGACGAAGCACTCGATGCCAGCGAACTCGTCGCGCGCACGCCGCACACCATCGTCGACAAGACTGCGCTCAGGGAATCGATCGCGCTCGTGCGGCGCCAGGGCTGGGCTATCGTCGATCAGGAACTGGAAGAAGGATTGATCTCGCTATCGGCGCCCATTCGCGACCGGCAAGGCCGCGTGATCGCCGCGCTGAACCTCTCCGGCAACGCGCAGCGCAAGAGCGCGAAGCAAATGGTGAAGTCGTTCCTGACGCCGCTGCAGGAAGCGGCGCAGCGCGTGTCGGACATGGTTGCGCGGCGTGGATGATCCGCGAGACACTCCACTATCCGCGAGGCGAATGCCGCATGACGCACTATTTCGCCGGACGATAACGACGGCCGCATGACCGACCTCGACCTGAATCTGATCCCGTTCCTCGTCGCGATAGAGGAGACGCGCAACGTGAGCCGCGCCGCCGAGCGGCTCGGCGTGAGTCAGCCGCGCGTGTCGACGGCGCTCGGACGGTTGCGCGAATATTTCAACGACCCGCTGTTCGTGCGGACCTCGCGCGGCATGGAGCCGACGCCGCGCGCCCTGGCGCTCGTGCCGGCGGCGCGCGAGGCGCTCGGGCGGATCGAACGCGGTTTGCTCGATACGCAGCACTTCGATCCCTCATCGAGCACCGACACGTTCTCGATAGCGCTGTCGGATGTCGGCGAGATCGTGTTTCTGCCGCGCTTGTTGCAGGCGTTCGCAACCGAGGCGCCGCAAGCGAATCTGCGGTCTGTGTCGGCTTCGCACGGCGATGTCGAGCGCGGACTCGAAGCCGGTTCGATCGATCTGGCGGTCGGCTATTTTCCCGATCTTCGCGGCAACAACTTCTTCCAGCAGCGGCTCTTTTCGCACCGGTTCATCTGTCTCATGCGGCGCGATCATCCCTTCGCGCGCGAGCCTCTCACGCTCGAACGCTTCTGCGCATGCGGCCACGCGGTCGTGCGCGCCGAGGGACGCAGTCAGGAGATCCTCGAAAATCATCTCGACAAGGAACGCGTGCGGCGCCGCGCCGTGCTGGAAACGCCGCACTTCATGAGCTTGCCGTTCATTTTGTCGCGTACGGATCTCATCGCGACGGTGCCGCATGCGATCGGCTTCGCTTATGTGGCCGAACACGCGTCGATCACGCTCGCCGAGCCGCCGCTCGCGCTGCCGAGGTTCGATCTGCGGCAGCATTGGCATCGCAAGTTTCAAAACGATCCACGCACGAGTTGGCTGCGCGGCGTCGTTGCCTCGCTCTTCAACGACGCACTCGACGAATGGCCGAAGTGACGGGCAGCTTTCCCCCGACGTGCGCCGATGTCTAAGACGCCCGCTCCGGCTTGCGTCCAAGCGGCTCTCATCCGCAGATAAATCCGGCTAACATTGGCGTTTTGTTTCCTCGGAGGAAATGATCGATGGATGCGCTCACCAGTCTTCGCGTATTCCGCGAGGTCGTCGAAGCCGGGAGTTTCGTGAAGGCGGCCGAACGGCTAGACATCTCGACCGCGATGACGAGCAAACACGTCGCCAACCTCGAACGCCATTTGAACGTGCGGTTGCTGAATCGAACGACGCGGCATCTCAGCCTGACCGAAGCCGGCAACGTTTATTACGAACAGTGCAGCGAGGCGCTCGATATCCTGCGCGCGGCAGAAGCCGCGGTCGGCACGCAGACGGCGCAGCCGCATGGCGTGCTCAAGGTGACCGCGCCGGGCTGGTTCGCCAATCGTAAGTTCGCGGATTTGCTGGTGGCTTATCAGGCGCGTTATCCGGATGTGCTCGTCGATCTGCGCCTCGAGAACCGCTTCGTCGATCTGGTCGAGGAAGGCTACGACATGGCCTTGCGCGCGACGTCCGAGCCGTCGCCCTCGCTCATCGTACGGCCGTTGTGCCGGATGCCGTTCGTGCTGGCGGCATCGCCTGCGTATATCGAACGGCATGGGCCGGTGCGGCATCCGGACGACATGGCGCGGCATCGCGTCGTGCTGCCGACTTACACCAATATCGAGACGGTTACGCTGACGGGCGCGGACGGCGCGTTCACGGTCAGGAATCAGCCGGTGCTGAAGACCAACGATACGTCGATGGCGCTCCAGCTCGCGCGCGCCGGGATGGGCCTGGCGTATCTGCCGGCGTGGATCGTCGATCCCGAACTGGGCGCGGGCAACTTGCTGCGCGTGCTGCCGGGCTACGAAGCGTTCGCGCCGTCGGTGTATGCGGTGTACACGAGCCGCAAGTACATGACGCCGAAGGTCAGAACCTTCATCGATTTCTTGTCGGACTCGCTGAACGATCAAGAACCAAGGAACTGACCGAATCACGACAGAATTCGGATTAGTCGTAGATTAAGAATACTCGTATTCAAGCGCTGCTTGCCGTGTGTGAATATCGCGCCCAATTCCCGGTTTGGCCTTCCACGATCTGGTTATCACGGATTGTGACGATCGCCGCTGGGGAGGCTGGCTCTTTCACGCATCATCATTGGCATAGCGCACATGGACTTCTTTCCCTGGCTCCCCTTGTTGTTCAACCTCTTGCTTCTGTGCGCGGTGATGTTCGTCTGCCGCACGATCAACGCAAGTCACGGCAAGCTGCTGTGGAATGGCGCACTCGTGTTCTTTATCTTCTGCTTTCTGGCAATGGCTCTCGACTTCGTACTGACGATGGTCTTTGCGTCCGCGAGTTTTCATGATCACACGCAGTATGAAAGCATCGCGACGCGGAGCAAGTGGAGCGAGCGCGTGCTGAGTTACCTGATTCCTTGTGTCGTGTCGGCGTTGTTGGCACAGCGCTTTCGCAAGCGTCAGCGCGCAGCGCTTGCGCGCAAGCGGCGCGTGCCGACGCTTCGTAACAATGACGCGCCTGTTTCGATCAAGACTTCCCCTTACACGCAGTCTGAACTCAGGCTGTGAGCATTTTCGAGTAGATTCGACGAGTCCGAACACGAATTTCGTCGAAGCAGTTCTACTATTCGTTTCGCTCTGATATACTTTCGCTCTTTCGGGGCGTAGCGCAGCCTGGTAGCGTACCTGCATGGGGTGCAGGTGGTCGGAGGTTCAAATCCTCTCGCCCCGACCAAATTAAGCCCGCGTAATCTTTTGATTACGCGGGCTTTCTCATTTGTATGTCCATGGCGAAAGAAGCGATTCTGACGGCTTCCAAAAGAACGCCGCCGAAGCGCATTGCGTACAGTCAAGATGGGCGTCCTGCGCGGCTGAATCTTCATCTCCGTCCTGCGCGCGCGTGGCGTGTGCTACGGCGGGCTGAAGAGAGTCGATGTAGTGGTCGCGCTTTCTTTTCATCCGTTATCGCTTTCGCCCTAATGTCTTAGATCGCGTACGGAATGGAGCTGAAGCCGGCGCGATTTTTCGCCCGCTCAGGCCGCTGAACCTCAGTCACGGTCTCCAGAACCGTTCTCGACATCGGGCCGCTATTCGCCGCACCTCTCGGCTAGCCATGCGCGCATCGTTTATCGACGTAGCACGGCATTCCTGCCGTCCTGTCTATTCCTTGCTCTCCGGAAACATACATCCGCCATTCCGAACCAGCGTCTTCACCTCTTCGCTCACCAGTAGGGGACTTTGCCTTAATCGGGCAATGAAAGCCTTACTTCGCCGTACGTACGACTTCGAATCGTACTTCGCGCTCCATAGGACGATGTTCAGCACGACAGGGATGAGGTCCAAGCCCTTCTCGGTCAGCGTGTAGAAGTCACGGCGCCCATCGTCGGGGCTGGGCGCCCTCGAGAGAATTCCTTGCTCCTCAAGAAACGCAAGGCGGGACGCAAGGACATTGGTCGCGATCCCCTCTTCCGATTTCAGAAACTCGCCATACGTCTTCTTGCCAACAAAGACGATGTCGCGAATGATCAAGAGCGACCACCGGTCGCCAAAGATCTCCACGCCGTAGTTCACCGCGCAATGGGATCGAAGGTCTTCTTTGGATGTCGTCTTCATGGCCAAATATTAACATCGCTTGCATGAAGCAAGTAAATTTCCTTGTTTACTTGTTTTTTGCAAGTTATTTGAATAGGATGGTTGCTAGTGGTTACGAGCACCACCCAACTCACCAGGAGACTGCATGAGCACGATCAGCATCATTGGCACAGGCGGCATGGCCGCAGCGATCGGCCGCCTTGCCGCCAAGGCGGGACACACAGTCGAGGTAATGAGTCGCGACGCTGCCAAGGCGCGGGCGCTTGCCGAAGAGTTTGGAGCCAACGCGACGACAGGAACGTTCGGCGTCGCCCCGGCCGGGGACATGGTCATCCTGGCGCTTCCCTACCCAGCCGTTCTCGACGTGGTGAAGCAATACGGGAACGAGCTTGCAGGCAAGGTTCTCGTGGACATCACCAATCCCATTGCCTCCGATCACGTGAGCTTCGTGACTCCGGGCGACAGCTTCGGCGCGCGGGAGATCGCCAAGGCCGTGCCTACCGACGCGAAAATCGTCAAGGCGTTCAACACCCTGTTTTCTCACGTCCTGGCTGCCGATCCAGTAGAGGGCCGCCTGTTGGACGTGTTCATCGCCGGGGACGATGCACAGGCGAAAGCACGCGTCTCGGCATTCGTCGCGAGCCTCGGACTGCGCCCGATGGATACCGGGCCGCTGCTCATGGCGAAGACGCTGGAGCACGTCAGCCTGCTGTCGCTGGGACTTCTCACTCACTCCGTCAAGCACGCCAACTTCTCAATCGGCGTCAGCCTGCTCGGCTGATTGCATCGGCGCCACGACATCTCGCATCACATCTTCTGGAGGCAGCAATAACATGCACGTTTTCGTCACGGGCGGGACCGGCCATATCGGTTCGTACATCATTCCCGAGCTCATCGCCGCCGGCCACGAGGTAACCGGCCTCGCCAGGTCGGACAAATCCGCGGCGGCGGTGTCCGCGCTCGGCGCAAAGGTGCGTCGCGGCGATATCTCCGATCTCGATGAACTCAAGGCCGCGGCGTCGGAGTCAGACGGTGTCATCCATGTCGCGCATAGACAAGACCTGCTTCCCTCTGGCGGGCTCGATGCCGTGGCCGCCGCGGAACTCCGGATCATGCTTGCGTATGGCGACGCACTGGCCGGAACCGGCAAGCCGCTGGTCGTGTCGGCGAGCATCGGCTCACCCGGATGGGAAAGCCTCGGCCGGCCCGTCAGCGAGGATGACCCTGCCCTTCCGGCCGGCGATGCATACAAAGGAACCCTGCGAGTTCGTAACGTCGTGGAGCTCGCCGTCATCGCACTCGCGCAGCGGGGCGTGCGGTCTTCGGTCGTGCGGATTCCTCCCATCGCGCACAGCACAAGCGATGCAGGCTTCCTCCCGTTGCTGATTGCGCTCGCAAAGGACAAGCGCGTCATCGGTTATCCGGGAGACGGCGCAAACTTGTGGCCGGCCGTGCATGGCCGCGACCTCGCCACCTTGTTCCGTCTCGCGCTGGAGAAAGGTCCGGCTGGCAAAAGTTGGCACGGCATCGAGGGCGAGGGCATCGCTTTGCGCGAGATCGCCGAGGCCATCGGCAGCCGCCTGGGCCTGCCGGCCGTGAGCATTCCCATCGACGTGCTGATGCTGCCGGGATACTTTGGCTTCCTGACAAACCTGGTCACGCTGGACCTTCCGGCGTCCAATCTCATCACGCGTCAGGCTCTCGGCTGGAAGCCTGCCCAGCCCAGCCTGATCGAGGACCTCGACAATGGCCACTACTTCCCTGCTCTTTGAGTAGCGAAAACGGCCTGGCACGTTTTGATGGCGCGTTAAACGTGGATGTCGGCTGTCTTTTATCTCAACCTGTCGCGCTCAGCGAGCATGTTCACCATTTCGGCCATATTCTCGGTTCCCCAAGTGCACAGCGGGACGATCTTGTCGGCCAGGCTTCGACCGAGCGGCGTCAGCGTGTAGTCCACGCGCGGTGGCACCTCCTGATAGTCGGTCCGCGCGAGGACGCGATCGGCTTCGAGTTCCTTCAATTGCTGGATCAGCACCTTGGCGCTGACGCCGTGGACATTGCGCTTGAGTTCGCCGTAGCGCTTCGGGCCGTCGAGCAGGAAGTACAAGATCAGTGGCTTCCATTTGCCCGCGATGATGCTGAGGGTCGCGGCTAGCCCGTAAGAGTAGCGGCCACCGCAGGTCGGAGAACAGTCGGTCATATTGTGGTTACCAAAAGGTGCATACTTGTTCTTAGGTTAGTCCAACCGCATACTTGTTTCAAGCAAGCAATTCCTGCTTCCGTACAACTTGAAAGAAGGATGCACGACATGACCAGACTCAACGGAAAGACGGCTGTCATCACCGGCGGCGCCACGGGCATTGGCCGCGCGGCAGCGAAGCGCTTCATCGAGGAAGGCGCTTTCGTCTTCATCTTCGGCCGTCGGCAAGACGCACTCGACGATGCCGTGGCCGACCTCGGGCCCAATGCCCGCGCGGTAAAGGGCTCGGTCTCGGATGAGGCCGACCTCGACCGACTTTATGCTGCGGTGAAGGACGAGCGCGGGACCCTCGATATCGTCTTTGCGAATGCCGGCGCGGGAAGCCAGCTAGCGCTCGGCAAGATTACCGCCGAGCACATCGACGAAGCCTTCGACACCAATGTGAAGGGTTCGATCTTCACGGTCCAGAAGGCGTTGCCGCTGATGCGCGATGGCGGTTCTATCATCCTGACCGGATCGAGCGCCGGCACTACGGGCGCTCCTGGAATGAGCGCCTACAGCGCGAGCAAGGCGGCCGTGCGCAACCTCGCGCGAACGTGGGCGGAGGACCTGAAAGGCACCGGCATCCGTGTGAACGTGTTGTCACCCGGGGCGACGGCAACCGAACTCGCAAAGGAAGCGCTGGGCGAGGAAGGCCAGAAGATTTTCGCCTCGATGACTCCGCTTCAGCGCATGGCCGATCCGGCCGAGATCGGAGCGGTGGCTGCCTTTCTCGCGTCGTCGGACAGCAGCTTCATGACCGCCAGCGAGGTGGCCGTCGACGGTGGCTTGGCGCAACTTTGATGTGCCGTGGCGGTTCGGGCTAAAGTCGTTCGCAGTGCCCCTTCAGTGGGCTTGTTGGTCGACGGCGGAAAGCGTGGGTCCTAAGTGCCGCGTGTTGGACTGCAAACCGCGCGGCACATCGATGGAGCAGCGGCCGTCCGACGTAAGAGCGCGACCTGTTCCAGTTGCGGGCCTGTGTCACGAACATGGAGCGATACCGATGAACGCACAAGCGAACGTCCAGGTCGTGAAGGATTTCTTTGCCGCGCTGGGCAGCGGCGATAAGCAAGCTTTGCTGGCCATTTCCGCAGAAGACATCGAGTGGATCGTTCCGGGCGAGTGGGCGCTGGCCGGCACCCACCGTGGACACGCGGACTTGGCGAACCTGTTGCAGAAGGCTTCCGAGATGGTGGATACGTCCTACCCCGCCCCGCCCGAATTCGTTGCTCAGGGTGACCGGGTTCTGGTCGTCGGCTTCGCGACGGGCAGAATCAAAGCCACGAACAAGACCTTCGAAGACCACTGGATCTTTGCCATCACCGTTCGCAATGGCAAGGTCGCGAGCATCCGCGAGTACATCGACACGCTTGCACTGGCCCGGACCTCCGAACTTTAAGGCTAGTCATTGTGTTGGGCGATCGAGGATCAGGAAGTCGCTGCGTTCGTAGTCTCCGCCCGAGCTGGCTGATAGCCATCAACCTCGAAGAACTCATATTGGATAACTAGCAGCGGAATGAGCGGTTTCATAGTCGGATGCCTGCGCACGTCCGCGTCCAGCCAGGCGTGAGACGCCTCTTTACCTTCCGCCGCGCCGCTTCCGCGGCATCGTTTTTTGCGCTACCGACTGTCAGATACTTTCGCCCGCAATCGCGAGGAAGCGTTCACGCTTCGCAGCGGGCTTCGTCATGGCGAGAGGAAGATCGGCTTTGTCTCGCACATCAACGAATTCAAAGTCATTTCGGCCCGCTTGCTATCATGCCTACCTGCGTGACGGCGGCTCGTAGTAGCGCCACAAGCCAAGCTCAAGTGTCTTCTAGCACGGGCCAACAGTGTGGATACGAAGGATTCGTGTGCACAGCGCCGTCCGGCTAATCGGCTTGACAACGACGACTTTCACAACGGCCCCAGCGCGCGAGACAGGTGATGAAGCATGAAGCCGCTATCTAGATTTTTTTCGAGAAAGGCTCCGCAACCAGCAGTCGAGGTTCCGTTACCGCCACCGGAAGTGACTGACGGACAGTTCTTTTTCCCAGTTCTGGAAGAGGTGGCTTCGAGAATTCGGACAGTTCATTGAGTGGGAAAGCTGGGGCGTGAGTCGGCCATAATGGCCGGCAACAAGGAACCAGAAGATGACGAAACGAAACCGACGGACCCAC
>NZ_JALQDB010000009.1:0-67388 GCF_023631465.1 Caballeronia sp. GAWG1-1 | reverse complement strand
GACCGGGCCAATCAGGTCTGGGCGCTCGATACGAGCTATATCCCGATGGCGCGCGGCTTCGTATATCTGACGGCTGTAGTGGACTGGGCGAGCCGTCGGGTGCTGGCACACCGGGTGGCGATCACGCTGGAGAGCTGCCATGCTGTCGAGGCGCTGGAGGAAGCGTTTGCGAAATACGGCCTGCCTGAGATCGTCAACACGGATCAAGGCAGCCAGTTCACCGCAACCGAATTCACCGACGCGGTGCTCAGCCGGAGCGTTCTTCTGTCCATGGATGGAAAAGGCGCCTGGCGTGACAACGTGTTCGTTGAACGGGTGTGGCGCAGCGTCAAATACGAAGAGGTCTATCTGAAAGCCTACGACTCGGTCAGCCACGCCCGGTGCTCAATCGGCAACTACCTGAGCTGGTACAACCAGAATCGGCCTCATTCTAGGCTGGCCGATCAGACACCGGATGAAGCATACTTCGCCACGCTGCCAGCGATAAAATCGGCAGCTTGATTGCCTCAGGGATTCCACTTGAAAACTCGCGGATCCTGTCCGAACGAATGAGGCCACCTCTGGAAATCAGAGTCGCGGTCGGTAACCACAGTCATATAAACCGACCAACCGTTTATTACTGGGGGGCTCCGTGTGCATTTGAGGTTGGGCATTACTGCTCAATTGCTCAGGGAGCAACATTCGTGCTAGGCGGCGAGCATCCGAAGCTTTCGTTGTCTACGAACACGACGCTGCATCAAATAAATGCTTCCAATAGATGGAAGGGAGACGTCTTCATTGGCAACGATGTCTGGGTCGGCGCAAACACCACCATCCTTTCAGGCGTTACGATCCACACCGGAGCGATCATCGGGGCGGGCGCCACGATCAGCAAAGATGTTCCTGCTTACGCGATAGTCGTCGGTAATCCGCAGCGCGTTCTGCGTTATCGCTTCGAGCCAGACGTGATAGCCCGATTACTCGACTCACGTTGGTGGGAACACAATCCGGAGACGTTGAATCCGCTCTTGATGAAAAGCACAGATATAAATGATTTTCTGATGCTGTTCGAGAATTCGGTTTGAGGGATGGCGAATTCGTTTGGCGTCTTGTTCATTTGCTTCTCGTTCAACGATGAGGAATGCGTCTCTGAAGGACCATGGGTGATGAAGCCGCATTTCCCTCTCTACAAAACTCCTGTAGGCGTGTCCGATACCGGCTCCGCTTGCGGCATCGACGCTTTGCCGATCCTAGCTGTATTCTCTTGTGCGGAATCGCCTTGCCCGTTATCACCGAGCAGATCCTACTGCCAAAAATCAGTTGACCCAGGCGCTTCGATGCGGACAACCGCTTCTTCGCGCAATCTATCGACAAATCATCGGATCAGTTCGAGCGGCCACGATTGTTAGGCACACGCAGTGTTTGCCGTTGCACCACTGATCGCCACCTGAAAAACCGCGAGGCACGCGAGTGTCATGCAAATCACGCCAAGTTTTCGACAAGCCTGACGCTGATTGCGGCGTTTCGTTAAGTGGCGCACTCAACTTCTAACCAGACTGCCTCATATTCCGATCATGATCATTAAATAAAAAATCGGGGCGTGCCGTGTCAGCCATTCTTTCAGTTGTCGTCCGCGGTGCCACCGCCAGCCTCCACTATCTCGGGCGTCGAGACAAGAAGCCGGAGGTGACAGCGGATGCACTCGCACATGTCTATCGTGAAGCGCTCGAAACGCTCGCCGAGCTTTCGGGCGTCGTGTTCCGAGTCATGTATCAGACTGATCCTGAACGGCCTTGGCCCAAGGCCGTGCTTGAGGAACTCGAACGCAAGCACGCTGAAATCAAAGACCTGGCGAACACGTTCGGCCATCTGCTGCAAGTGGATGCCCTTGAAGCCTTGCAATTCATCGCCAATGGCGAGGCACGTCAGGCAGGCATGCAACAGTTCCTGGAAGCTATCGACGCCGCACATCGGGTGGTCAGTCGACAGTGTCGTCTTGCTCAACAGAGCTGATCTAGCGATTGCAAGCGTTGTCGTAATGCAATGGTCACTCGGCGCCAGGCGCCTGTAGTGATGATGCCTCTTGCTCCGCGAATACGTCCTTTGTCAATCGACCGTCGGACAGGGACCACCGTCGCACATCCTGGACTTTACGAATGCATCGCCGCCAGAGAATTGCCGTGCTGCTCGAGATGGGCCGACTCGTCGTGCGAAACCCGAGAGTTGCCTATCCTCTTCTGACCGTGCTCTCACGCACGTGCGCGGAAAAATGGGCGGCAGTCGCCATGCCGAAGTTCATACGCGAAAATGGGCGCGCTAAAACGTTCCGATAGATTTACGCGCTACATGCAATGCAATTAGCACCGAACTTGCGGCGATCGCGATGATTGGCCGTGCCTGCCTTAACGCGATTTTTACGCGACGCTCAGCGACCCGCTCACCGCATAAAAATGCAAGGCACCGAACCGGCGGTTAGAAGCTCGACGGACTCATCCGCCGTTAGTCCGCACAGAAGCGCTATTTTGTCCGGTCGATGCATCGCAATTTCTGCGGCGTATGGATAACGAAGAACAGTCGACGCATTTGACAATACTGTCGCCCTAATCAAACTTTCCGAAGCGCTATGGCACCGCTTGCTTCAAAGCACGTGAAAGCTAATCGCTGCTTTTCTCAATTGCGCATGACTTTGCACGCTGAAAAGTAGCTCGTAGAGCAAACGTTTGCGGTATGCTCGCCGAAACCGTCTGTAGTTTGTTCCGAAGCGATTGATTCATCGGTTTCCACTGCAGATCGGAAACAAGAAAGCATCGTCTCCCTAAAGCAATCGCCCGCTTTTACTCAGACTTAAAAGGCACAAAAACCACTTGTAAGTCAGGCCCTTAAGCTCTAATCTTAAAGTGACGTATAAGGAACGCCGCCTGATGCCTTCGCTTGCTCTCGCGCCTGTCGTTCAAAGGCAACCGCTTTCAGCCCGAACTTCCAGTTTACGTCTCGAAGTCGCGAGATGGTTCGTTTCGGTGTCATCCGCGCGCGTTACACGGTTCGGCCGCATCTATCTGGGCGGGAGCCGCTATGTATGTGTGAGCGCATACAAGAATGGCGGGCGCTTTGCGCTGTACTTCTTCCATCACGGACCTGATGACTGGCGTATCTATCCGCCTATGGGTATGGGGCCGAGCCTTGTGTACTGGTCGGTTGGTGTAGTGGCGCCAAGCGCGAACCTGACCGTCGGCTGATAGATCCAACCCATGCTTTGTGATTCGCCATTGTGCGGGTAGACCGGCACCATACAGCCCATGTTCTTCGCGCAGTCGCACTCGGAACGCAATGCACACAGACCAAAAAAATGCCGCGAATCCGTCGCGGCATTGGTCATTCCTACAAGACAAGCGGCATTCAGCCACCGAGCAAATCGATCACCTGCGTGATCTCCTTGCGCAACTGATCGACATCGACGCCCGCTGAAGGCGCAGCCGCTACGCCCTCGATATCTTCGGCTTCGGCGTCATCGTTGATCGGGCGGCCTTGCGAATCAAGCCGATTACGCGCGCCGTTGATGGTGAATCCCTGCTCGTATAGCAGTTCGCGAATCCGCCGGATCAGCAGCACTTCATGATGCTGATAGTAGCGCCGATTGCCGCGCCGCTTGACCGGCCTCAGCTGCGTAAACTCCTGCTCCCAATAGCGCAGCACGTGCGGCTTGACACCGCACAGCTCGCTGACTTCGCCAATCGTGAAATAACGCTTGGCCGGGATCGGAGGCAAGACGACTTTTTCCATCGTCGATCAACCATCTTGGTGAGTGATGTCGATGAAGCACGGCAAGCAAAAGCGATTCGCGCGATGTTCAGCGCATGAGCGAATTCAACGTGTGAGACCTGACTCCGCTCCCGTTTCCACCAGCGCCTTCAACTTCTGACTTGCATGAAATGTGACGACCCGCCGTGCCGCGATAGGAATGGCTTCGCCAGTCTTCGGATTGCGTCCCGGACGCTGCGGCTTGTCGCGCAACTGGAAGTTGCCGAAGCCGGAGAGTTTGACGCTATCGCCGCTTTCGAGCGCGTCGCGAATGACTTCGAAGAAGGCTTCGACCATGTCTTTCGCTTCGCGCTTGTTCAAGCCGACGTGGTCGAACAGCATCTCGGCCAGTTCGGCTTTCGTGAGCGTGGGCGTGTCATTGGACACGGCGCCCGAAGTCGGGATATCTCGGGTCATGGCGCTACGCTGCGCCGAAAGAAGGGCTTCGAAATCACTCGAGTTCATTTGGTTCATATCGGTAAAACGGCGGACGACGATGAAGACGGACTAAGCCAACTGCAGGCCAACTACATGCCCAACCGCAGGCTATCCGCGCAACCGCGCGCCGTGTACTCGAGCCAGGCGATCCACCAGCGTTTTGATGGCCGTATCGACCGTTTCATCCTGAAGCGTGCCGCCAGTATCTTGCAACGTAACACGGAAGGCAAGACTTTTCTCGTGCTCCGCCAACCCTCCGGAAGTATTTGATTTTGGACGAAATTCGTCGAAAAGCGCAACCCTTGTGACGTGCTTGCAGGCAGGTTCGGAACGGGCATTTTCAAGCTCGTCGAGCAACGCCTGGAGCGGTACTTTCTGATCCACGACGACGGCGATATCACGCCGCACGGGCGGGAATTTCGACACTTCCGAAGGCGCCGGCAGCGCGCGATCCATCAACGCGTCCGCTTCGATTTCGAAGAGGATCGGCGCATGCGGCAGGTCGTACTTTTGCTGCCAGCGCGGATGCAGTTCTCCGATCCAGCCCACCGCCCGGCCCGCCACTTCGACACGCGCGCTGCGTCCCGGATGCAGCGCCGGATGCTCCGCCTTCACGAAGCGCGGTACGACGGGAGCGAACAGCGCTTCGACGTCGCTCTTCACGTCGAAGAAGTCGACGCTGCGCGACGGCGCGCCCCATTGCTCGTCTAGCGCGGGACCGTAGGCGAGACCGCCGATCATCTTCGGTTGCGCGAAACCTTCGACAGCCAATTCGCCCGCCGTAACCGATGCATCGCGCAGAAACACACGCCCTGCTTCGAACACGCGAATACGGTCCGCGCGCCGGTTCAGGTTGTAGCGCAGCACGTCGATCAGACTGCCGAACAGCGTCGTGCGCATGACCGAAAGCTGACTCGCGATCGGATTGATGAGCTTCACCGGATTGTCGTTGCCGGCGAAATCCTTCTCCCAGTCGGCATCGACGAAACTGAAGTTCACGGTCTCCGAATAGTCGCGCGCGGCCACGGCATGACGCAATGTGTGAATCGAGCGCTTTGTTTCGTTCGTGCGCCGCATTTCGCTGGCAGCAACCGGCGGGCGCGCGGGGATTTTCTCGAAACCGTAGATACGCGCGACTTCCTCGATCAGATCTTCCTCGATCTCGATATCGAAGCGATAAGCCGGCGGCGTCACGCTGAAGGTATCGCCGTCGCGCTCGAAAGCGAGATTCAGACGCGTGAAAATCTGCGCGATCTCGTCCACGCTAATGTCCACGCCAATAATGCGGTGCGCGCGCGACACGCGCATGGTCACCGGATGACGCTCGGGCACGTTGACGGTCTGATCGTCCACCGGGCCGGCTTCGCCGCCGCAGATGTCGAGGATCAGTCGCGAAATGCGTTCGATATGCTCGACAGTGGTCGAGTAATCGACACCGCGTTCGAAGCGATGCGCGGCGTCCGTCGAGAAGTTGTATTTGCGCGCACGGCCGCGAATGGCGTCCGGCCACCAGAAGGCGGCTTCGAGATAGATGTTGGTGGTATCGAGCGTGACAGCCGTGCTGTCGCCGCCCATGATGCCCGCGAGGCTTTCGACCTGCGCGCCGTCCGCGATCACGCCGACGGTTTCATCCAGTTCGACAGTGTTGCCGTTGAGCAGCTTGAGCGATTCGCCCTTCTTGCCCCAACGCACTTCGATACCGCCGTGAATCTTGTCGAGATCGAACACGTGCGAGGGACGGCCGAGTTCAAGCATCACGAAATTCGAGATATCGACGAGCGCCGAGATGCTGCGCTGACCGGCGCGTTCGAGGCGCTCGACCATCCATTGCGGCGTCTTCGCGCGCGCGTTCACACCGCGAATCACGCGACCTGAAAAGCGTCCGCACAGATCCGGCGCGAGGATCTTCACCGGCAGCTTCTCGTCGAGCTTGACCTCGACCGGCGGCATGTCGAGCGACTTCAACGTCGCGCCCGTGATCGCGGCGGTTTCGCGCGCGACGCCAAAAACCGAAAGGCAGTCCGCCTTGTTCGGCGTGAGCTTGATCTCGAAGACGGTGTCGTCGAGATTGAGCGCTTCGCGAATGTCTTGTCCGATCGGCGTATCGGCCGGAAGGATCAGCAAGCCGCTATGGTCTTCCGAGAGCTTCAGTTCGCGCGCCGAGCACAGCATGCCCTGGCTTTCGACACCGCGCAGCTTCGAGAGCTTGATTGCGAAAGGCGCGCCACCGGCTTCGGCAGGCGGCAACTCCGCGCCGACCAGCGCGACTGGCACCTTGATACCGGGCGTCACGTTCGGCGCGCCGCACACGATGTTCAACTGCTCGCCCGTGCCGGCATCGACCTGACAGACGTTGAGCTTGTCGGCGTCCGGATGCTTCGCCACTTCCAGCACTTGTCCGACGACGATCTTCTTGGTCGGCGGCGCGACCGGCCTCAGGTCTTCGACTTCTAGACCGGCCATCGTGAGTGCGTGCGCAAGTTCGTCGGTCGTGAGTGAGGGATCGACGAAGCTTCGGAGCCAGGATTCTGGGAATTGCATGTGTGTCTACGTTCGAATGAGGTGGTGTCTCTCGCCCGGTTGCTGTTGCCAAACCGGGCTCCGCGGGCCGTGCGGCGTTTAAGCGAACTGGCGCAGAAAACGCAGGTCGTTCTCGAAGAACAGACGCAAGTCCTGCACGCCGTAACGCAGCATGGCGAGACGCTCGAGGCCGCTACCGAACGCAAAACCGATATAGCGCTCCGGGTCGAGGCCCATGTTGCGGATGACGGTTGGATGTACTTGACCCGAGCCGGAGATTTCCAGCCACTTGCCCGCGTTCTTGCCGTGTTCGAACATCATGTCGATCTCGGCCGACGGCTCCGTGAACGGAAAATACGACGGGCGGAAGCGCACGAGAATGTCGTCGCGCTCGAAAAACTTCTTGAGGAAATCGGTATAGACGCCCTTCAGGTCCGCAAAGCTGATGTTCTCTTCGATCCACAGGCCTTCGACCTGGTTGAACATGGGCGAATGCGTGGCGTCGCTGTCCACGCGATACGTGCGGCCCGGCACGATCACCTTGATCGGCGGCTTGTTCATGCGCGCGTAGCGCACTTGCATCGGGCTCGTGTGCGTGCGCAGCAACAGCGGGCGGCCTTCGGCATCTTTACCGTCGACGTAGAAGGTGTCCTGCATCGAGCGCGCCGGATGGTTCTCAGGGCTATTGAGCGCCGTGAAGTTGTACCAGTCGGTTTCGATCTCGGGACCGTCCGCGACATCGAAGCCGATCGTGCCGAAGATGCGCTCCACGCGCTCCCACGTGCGCATGACCGGATGCAGCGTGCCCGTGCTCGCGCCGCGTCCGGGCAAGGTAACGTCGATAGCTTCGGCGGCGAGCCGCTGGTTGAGGAGCGCGTCGGCCACCGCCTGACGACGCGCGTTGAGCGCCGCTTCGACTTGCTGCTTGGCCACGTTGATACGCGCGCCTTCGGTCTTCTTCGCCTCCGGATCGAGCTTGCCGAGACCCTTCAGCAGTTCGGTCAGCGCGCCGGATTTGCCGAGAAAGCGGGCCTTCGCGTTTTCGAGCGCGGCGGCGTCGGAGGCTTCTTCAAAGGCGCTTTTTGCGTCGGCGACAATCTGGTCCAGATCCATTGATCCCATCTTTTCAACGTCGAAGTTCTAACTGAATTACGGTTTGGCTTATGCGCACGATTGGTTCGTACGCCTCACATGCGATAAGCAAAACCGTCCGACCAACAAAAACGGGGCTCGGTGAGAGCCCCGTTTTCTACCTTCGCGCCACCCGAACAACCGGACGACGCTCAGGCGAACCACGCAGTACTAATTTCGCAATTAGGCTGCAACGGCGGCTTTCACCTGATTCACGATCGCAGCAAAAGCAGCCTTGTCGAACACAGCCATGTCGGCCAGCACCTTACGGTCGAGTTCGATCGAAGCCTTCTTCAGGCCGTTGATGAACACGCTGTACGTCATGTCGTGCTGACGCACCGCCGCGTTGATACGCGTGATCCACAATGCGCGGAACACACGCTTCTTGTTGCGGCGATCGCGATAGGCGTATTGCCCTGCGCGCATGACCGCTTGCTTGGCGATGCGATAGACGTTATTGCGACGGCCGCGGTAACCCTTGGCCAGACGGATGATCTTCTTGTGACGGGCCCGTGCGGTAACCCCACGTTTTACTCGAGGCATGTTGCGCTCCTATGAGTGTCGGTTAAGGGTTAAGCGAACGGCAACATTGCGCGGACGGAGTTCAGATTTGACTCATGAACGGCCGTCGTGCCACGCAAATGGCGTTTGTTCTTGGTGGTTTTCTTGGTAAGAATGTGGCGCTTGAAGGCCTGACCGCGCTTGACGGTACCGCCCGGACGCACCACGAAGCGCTTTGCAGCACTCTTCTTGGTCTTCATCTTCGGCATGAAACTACTCCAGTTTATTAGATGGTCATGGGTGTGCGGATGATCCGTCAAACAAACATCGGACCCCTTGCCGCCCTTCGAAACCCACGCTCCACTTATGTGCGGACAGCCTTTTGTGGCTACCGCTTTTCATGAGCGGCGTCACTAAAGTGACGCCAGCCCTGAAACCACTCGCGATGCCGCGCTCTCGCTTTTCGACGGCGCGCGATCCAACGCTTTACGACGCTCGTTACTTACCCTTTTTCTTCGGGGCAAGCACCATGATCATCTGACGCCCTTCCATCTTCGGCATTTGCTCGACCTGGCCGTATTCGTCCAGATCCGTCTTCAGACGTTCGAGCATGCGCATGCCGATTTCCTGGTGCGCCATTTCCCGACCGCGGAAACGCAACGTGATTTTCGTCTTGTCGCCGTCTTCGAGGAAGCGCGTGAGGTTACGCAGCTTGACGTTGTAATCACCGTCGTCCGTGCCGGGGCGGAATTTGACTTCCTTCACCTGCACGATCTTCTGCTTGAGCTTCGCCTCGTGCTGCTTCTTCGCTTCCGAGTACTTGAACTTGCCGTAATCCATCAAACGGCAGACAGGCGGTGAAGCCTGCGGCGCGATTTCGACCAGATCCACGTCGAGCTGTTCCGATTGACGGAAAGCCTCGGCCAGTTTCACGATTCCGAGCGGCTCGTTGTCCACTCCGACCAAGCGCACTTCCGGCGCAGTGATTTCACCGTTGATGCGATGTGACGACTTATCAGTAGCGATGTTACGTTTCCTCTAAAAATAAAAAGACTAGCCGCGCTGCGAGTGACTTACTTGAACGCCCGCACTTCCTGCTGCAGACGTTCGAGGAATGCGTCGACCGGCATCACGCCCAGATCGACACCGCCACGAGCACGCACGGCTACGGTTTGTGCATCACGCTCTTTGTCTCCGACGACCAGCAAATACGGAACCTTTTGCAGCGTGTGCTCCCGTATTTTATAGCTAATCTTCTCATTGCGCAAATCGCTCTCAACTCTAAGCCCTTGTTTTTGCAACGATTGGGCCAGAGAAGCCGCATATTCGGCCTGACTTTCGGCAATATTCAGCACGACTGCCTGCACAGGCGCGAGCCACGGCGGCATTGCACCGGCGTGGTGCTCGATCAGGATGCCGAGGAAACGTTCCATCGACCCGACAATGGCGCGATGGAGCATGACCGGACGGCGGCGGCTGTTGTCCTCGCCGACGTACTCCGCGCCGAGACGCTCCGGCAACACCATGTCGAGTTGCAGCGTGCCGCATTGCCAGGACCGGCCGAGCGCGTCCTTGATGTGGTACTCGATCTTCGGACCATAAAACGCGCCCTCGCCCGCGAGTTCTTGCCACTGCAGGCCGCACGCGGTCAGCGCGTCACGCAGGCCTTGCTCCGCGCGATCCCAGGTTTCGTCGGTACCGGCGCGCTGCTCCGGACGCAGCGACAACTTGATGTCGATGTGATCGAAGCCGAAGTCCTTGTACACGCTCATCGCGAGCGTATTGAACGCGATCGATTCGGCGATGAACTGATCTTCCGTGCAGAAGATGTGCGCGTCGTCCTGAACGAAACCGCGCACGCGCATGAGACCATGCAACGCGCCCGACGGCTCGTTGCGATGGCACGATCCGAACTCCGCGTAGCGCAGCGGCAGATCGCGATACGACCTCAGCCCGTGATTGAACACCTGCACGTGGCCCGGGCAGTTCATCGGCTTGATGGCGTAGTCGCGCTTCTCGGACTCGGTCGTGAACATGTTCTCGCGATAGTTCTGCCAATGGCCGGACGCTTCCCACAGCGAGCGGTCCATGACCATCGGGGTCTTGATCTCGAGATAGCCGGCCTCATTGATCCGACGGCGCATGTACTGCTCGACCTGCTGCCACAGCGACCAGCCCTTCGGATGCCAGAACACCATGCCCGGCGCTTCGTCCTGCAAATGGAACAGGTCGAGCTGCTTGCCGAGCTTGCGATGATCGCGCTTCTCCGCTTCTTCGAGCATGTGGAGATACGCTTCCTGGTCTTCCTTCTTGGTCCAGGCGGTGCCGTAGATACGCTGCAACTGCTCGTTCTTCGAGTCGCCGCGCCAGTACGCGCCCGCGACCTTCATGAGCTTGAAGACCTTCAGCTTGCCGGTGGACGGCACGTGCGGACCACGGCACAGGTCGGTGAAACCGCCGTGCGAATAGAGCTTGATTTCGTCCGAAGCCGGGATCGATTCGATGATCTCCGCCTTGTACTTCTCGCCGATGCTCTTGAAGTACTCGACCGCTTCGTCGCGCGACACCACGCGCCGCGACACGGGCTCGTCTTTCTTGACGAGGTCCTGCATGCGCTTTTCGATCTTCTCGAGGTCTTCGGGCGTGAAGGGACGGCTGTACGCGAAGTCGTAATAGAAGCCGTTGTCGATGACCGGCCCGATGGTCACCTGCGCCTCGGGGAACAAGTCCTTGACCGCGTAGGCCAGCAAGTGCGCGGCAGAGTGACGAACGACATCGACGCCTTCCGGGTCTTTGTCCGTGACGATGGCGAGCGACGAATCCTGGTCGATGACAAACGACGTGTCGACGAGCTCGCCGTTGAGCTTGCCGGCAAGCGCGGCCTTGGCGAGACCCGCGCCGATCGATGCCGCGACTTCCGCGACGGTCACCGGGTGGTCGTATTGACGGACCGACCCATCAGGCAAACGTACCGAAACCATTTCGTTCTCCAAGACGCCAGCTCACGCCAGGCGAGTTCGACTAAAACATGCCGCTCGATACCGTGCAAAACCCGAGAGACAAAAAAAATGCGGCCCCGCTATCGAGGGGCCGCATTCACTTTTCACACATACCGCAAACAGATTGGCAGAAGGCGAATTAGGTCCTCGACTAGCGTCGCTCCGAAGTTGTTTCGGTCAACGTTCGACGTGCCATATTTTTTCGCCTTGTGCGCAATGCGCTTCTTGCGGATTGAAGACTCGGCGGACCGAGGCTTCGTTTTCGTTGGTAGGCTCGATTGGACTCGAACCAACGACCCCCACCATGTCAAGGTGGTGCTCTAACCAGCTGAGCTACGAGCCTGAAAGAAGTGAGATTATATGGAGCGTTTCGATTTTTGGCAAGTGCATCTGTGCGATGAATCGAAAAATTATTCGTCGATCCGTTCAACTTTTCGCGCAGTGACGCTCCCGGCCGTAGCTTGCGTTCAGGCTCGGCGCGCCGCGCGGATCACGCCCACGACTTCCCCGAGCAAGGTGCACGCACGTTGAATCTGCATCGCGTTGGAAACTTCCACGGTGAACTGCATGTAGGCCACGTTGCGCCGACTTTGCGTCTTCACGCCTATCACGTTGATTTTCTCGCGCGCGAAGACTTCCGTGATGTCGCGCAACAGCCCCTGCCGATCCGCCGACTCGACCGACAAATCCACCGGATACACCGACGACCCGCGCCCGTTCATCACCTGCGCCGACCACGTCGTATGCAGCACGCGCTCGGGCGAACGCTGCGCCATGCGCTGGAACGTCGCGCAATCGGAACGATGAATGGACATGCCCTTGCCGCGCGTGACGAACCCCGCGATAGGGTCCGGCGGCGCCGGGCGGCAGCAACGCGCGAGCTGCGTGAGCAACGCATCGACGCCGACGACCAGCACGCCCGTCGACGCCCCGAGCGCCACGCTCTGTCCGCTGCTGCGCTTTTCGAACTGCTCGGGCGTCTCGAGTTCGGGCTCGGGGGGCGGCGTATCGCTCAAGGCCTGTTCGATATTGCGCAGGCTGAATTCGTCCTTGCCGACGACCGAGTAAAGATCCTCGGGCGCCTTGAAGCCGAGTTTGCTCGCGAGCTGATCGAGATTGACCGAGGTCTTCCCTTCGCGCTGCAGCGTCTTTTCGACGATCGCGCGACCTTCCGCGATGTTCTCCGCCGCATCGATCGTGTTGAACCACGCGCGCACCTTCTGCCGCGCGCGCGGGCTGTGCAGATAGCCGAGCTGCGGATTGAGCCAGTCGCGCGACGGGCCGCCCTCCTTCACCGCGACGATCTCGACCGTCTGCCCGTTTTGCAGCGGCGTGTTGAGCGGCACCATGACGCCATCGACACGTGCGCCGCGACAGCGATGCCCAAGCTCGCTATGCAGGTGATACGCGAAGTCGACCGCTGTCGCGCCGTGCGGCAACGCGATCACGCGCGCCTGGGGCGTCAGCACATAGATGTGGTCGTCGTCGAGCGTGGCGTCGCGCAACTGCTGCCAACCGGGCTGCTCGCCTTCGACATCGTCCTTCCAGGCAAGCAACTGGCGCAGAAAGGCGATTTTCTCGTCGTACTTCTCGCTTGCCGTGACCTGGCCCGCGTAGCCGCGCGTGCCCGCTTCCTTGTAGCGCCAGTGCGCCGCCACGCCATACTCGGCGAACTGATGCATCTCGTAGGTACGGATCTGCACTTCGAACGCGCGCCCGTCGTCGCCGATCACGACCGTATGCAGCGACTTGTAGCCATTCGGCTTGGGCCGCGAGATGTAGTCGTCGAACTCGCGCGGGACCGGCTGCCACAAGTTGTGCACGATGCCGAGCACGGTATAGCAGTCCTTGATGTCCGCGACGATCACGCGAAACGCGCGCACATCGTTCAGTTCGGAGAAATCGAGATGCTTGCCGCGCATCTTCTTCCAGATGCTGTAGATGTGCTTTGGCCGGCCGCTGACTTCGGCCTTGATCTGCGCGGTATCGAGTTCAGTCTGCAGCCGCGCGATGGCGTCCGTGACATAAGACTGGCGCTCCACGCGCTTCTCGTCGAGCAACTTCGCGATGCGCTTGTACGTGACCGGGTCCTCGAAGCGGAACGACAGGTCTTCGAGCTCCCACTTGAGTTGCCAGATGCCGAGACGGTTCGCGAGCGGCGCGTAGATTTCCATGGTCTCGCGCGGCACATCGGGCGAGGGATCGATCTTGTTGGCCGCGTGATAGCGCAAGGTTTGCAGGCGCGAGGCGAGGCGAATCAGCACCACGCGAATATCCTGCGCGAAAGCAAGCAACATCTTGCGCAATGATTCGACTTGCGCGCGCCGCGCGGCCTGTGCGTCGCGCGTGTTCTCGGGCAAGTCCGCGAGCGTGGCGCGCGAACTGACGGAGCCGAGACGCAAGAGCTTGCGCACATCGCCGACGAGCCGCTGCACTTCCGCGCCGAAGCGCTCCTCGATGACCTTTTCCGGGTCGTCCAAATGCGGCGTCAACACGAAGAGCGCCGCAGCGGCGATCGCGTGAGCGTCGACGTTGAGCGTCTGCATGATGCGCGCCGTGCCTTCCGCGTGCTCGGTGAGCAGTTCGCCCGTCGAGACGCGCGCATCCTTCGCGTGCTCGCGGATGAACGCGAGCGCATCGTCGATGGATGGCTCCGGCAAGGTGTCGGCGATAACGGCGGACTCGGTCATGCGCGAATGACTGCTCTTCGGCGAACCTGCTTAGCGCTGCGCCGCCACGACGACGACTTCCACCAGGCATGCGGGGTTCGCGAGCTTCGCTTCGACGGTAGCGCGCGGCGGCGTGTTGCCCGCGGCGACCCACGAGTCCCACACGGCGTTCATCGCGGCGAAGTGCACCATGTCGGAGACGTAGATTTGCACCGACAACAGATGCGACTTGTCGCTGTTCGCTTCTTCGAGCAAACGGTCGATATGGCCGAGCACTTCGCGCGTCTGGCCGGTGATGTCCTGGTCGGTGTCCTCGGCGATCTGGCCCGCGAGATACACGGTGCCGTTGTGGATGGCGATTTCCGAAAGCCGTGCGCCGACGTGATGACGAGTAACTGCCATATGCGTTCCTGTTCGATAAAGATGCAAATTGGGATAAAGCGCCAGGCGCTCAGCCCGATATTATGCCGCGCCCGCGTCATTTCCGAGAAAGAAGGCGCGCGCGGTGGCGATCTGGTCCGCCGCGAGGAAGGCCGGCGCGTGTCCGGTATCCGCCACTTCGACGCTCGTGACCGCCTGCCCTTTCGACACCATTCGCTTGACCGTCTCGCGCGACAGCAAGTCCGAATGCTCTCCTCTCACGACGAGCACCGGCGTCTTGAAC
Source organism: Caballeronia sp. GAWG1-1 (assembly GCF_023631465.1). Taxonomy (NCBI): domain Bacteria; kingdom Pseudomonadati; phylum Pseudomonadota; class Betaproteobacteria; order Burkholderiales; family Burkholderiaceae; genus Caballeronia; species Caballeronia sp. GAWG1-1. The sequence goes on along the minus strand of NZ_JALQDB010000009.1, from coordinate 52,689 downwards.
GAGGCCAGCGCATGCCACAAGTACGCTTCACCCGCCGCGTTCTGTTCGGGCGTCGACGCCTTGAACGGCTTCGCGATGTCCGGGTCGTAGCGAAAGCGCCACGCGCCGTCCTTCTCGTGCAGAAGCGGCGTATTGATGCTTGCCCACTCCTCGTCCGTGAGATTGCCGAACGAAGCCGCAAGCGCGGCGGCGTGCCGCACGCCTTCATCGAGCGAGGCGAAGCGCGTGGGCTTGCCGAGATATTCCCCGATACGCGTGAGCGCGATGGGCTCGATATGCGGTCCCACGTCGTTGATGAGCATCTTGCGGATCGGCGTATTCGGCAAGCCGCCGAGCGCCATGCCGATGAGTCCGCCCATCGAGGTGCCGAACCAGTCCACCGTTTCCACGTTCAGACGCGCGATGAGCGTCACCATGTCCGCGACGTACTGCGGCACGCCGTAATGGCGCGGGTCGGCGAGCCAGTCGGACAGACCGCGCCCTACGACATCCGGACACACCACGCGATACTCGTTTGCGAGCGCCTGCGCCACCTTGTCGAAGTCGCGGCCCGAGCGCGTCAGGCCATGCACGCACATCAGCACGCGCGGATTGGCGGGATCGCCCCATTCGGTGTAGGCCATGCGATGCAGACCGGCCGGGCTCGCACACTGCACGAAACGCTGGCGCGGCACGGCGGCCGCCGGATGCGGCGCTTCGACGACGATGGATGTGCTCATGGGTATTCCTCGCAGGAAGATGTCGAATCGATTGTAAGCGCCGCGCGCGAAACCGACTGAACATCGGCCGAACGGACGACCCCTTGACACGGTGATCAAAAACAAAGCGGGCGAAGCCTCGCAGCCCCGCCCGCCTTTCCACGTCGAAAGACGTCGCATTACTTCAAGCCGATTACTTCACGCCGCTGACATCCAACGGCGCGCCGGTCTTTTGCTGAATCTCCTCGGCACTGACGCCATCGGCCAGTTCGACGAGCTTGAGACCATTCTCGGTCACGTCGATCACGCCGAGGTCCGTGATGATGCGATCCACCACGCCCACGCCCGTCAGCGGCAGCGAGCATTCTTCGAGAATCTTGTGCTGGTCGCCCTTCGCGACGTGTTCCATCAGCACGACGACTTTCTTCACGCCCGCTACGAGGTCCATCGCGCCGCCCATGCCCTTGATCATCTTGCCGGGAATCATCCAGTTGGCGAGGTCGCCCGTCTTGCTGATCTGCATGGCGCCGAGAATCGCCAGGTTGATGTGGCCGCCGCGGATCATCGCGAATGAATCCGCCGACGAAAAGATCGACGAGCCCGGCAGCGTGGTCACCGTCTGCTTGCCGGCGTTGATGAGATCGGCGTCCACTTCTTCTTCGGTCGGCGACGGGCCGATGCCGAGCAGGCCGTTCTCCGATTGCAGCCATACTTCCATGCCATCCGGCACATGGTTGGCAACGAGCGTCGGCAAGCCGATGCCGAGGTTCACATAGAAGCCGTCCTGCAATTCCTTCGCCGCGCGCGCGGCCATCTGATCACGAGTCCAAGCCATGGTCATTCTCCTTTCGCGCGGACGATACGTTGCTCAATGCGCTTTTCAGGGTGCGCATTCAGGACGAGCCGCTGCACGAAGATGCCCGGCGTATGGATGTGATCGGGATCGAGCTCGCCTACTTCGACGATCTCTTCCACTTCGGCCACGGTGATCTTGCCGGCCATGGCGCACATCGGATTGAAGTTGCGCGCCGTGCGGCGATAGATGAGATTGCCCGATTTGTCGGCTTTCCATGCCTTCACGATACCGACGTCCGCTGTCAGCGAATGTTCGAGCACGTAATGGTTTTCGCCGAACTGACGCGTTTCCTTGCCGTCCGCGATCACGGTGCCGTAGCCCGTGTTCGTGAAGAACGCCGGGATGCCCGCGCCGCCCGCGCGCAGTTTTTCGGCGAGCGTGCCTTGCGGCGTGAATTCGAGTTCGAGTTCGCCGGCCAAATATTGCCGCTCGAATTCCTTGTTTTCGCCCACGTAAGACGAAATCATTTTCTTGACCTGACGTGTTTCGAGCAGGAGGCCGAGCCCGAAGCCGTCGACACCCGCGTTGTTGCTGATGCAGGTGATGTCCTTCACGCCCGAGTCGCGCAACGCCGCGATCAGCGCTTCGGGAATGCCGCACAGCCCGAAACCGCCGACGGCGAATGTCTGCCCGTCCTTGACGATGCCATCGAGCGCCGCCTTCGCGCTGGGATAGACCTTGTTCATCTGATTGTCCCTTCCATTTGTGAACCCGACTGAAAACCGGCTTTTCTTGGCCGCCGTGGCATGCAAGGCGGCGTTTAGACTTGGGCAAAGATTACGCTTAGCGATCCATCCGGCACAATACGCAAAAATACATAAGTCTTTGCCCGCGCCCTTTGGTTCCGTCCGGGAGCGAAGCACGGGCGCACCTTTTCCTCATGCCTGAACTGGACTACCAAACCGCGTTTCATCTCGCGCCCGTTGGCCTCGTGCTTTCGCGCGAGCGCATCATCGAGGACTGCAACGAGCAGGTCTGCGCCATGTTCGGCTTCGAGCGCGCGGCGCTCATCGGCGAGTCGTTTCAGGTGCTTTATCCGAGTCCGGACGAGTTTGCGCGCATCGGCGAGCGTATTGCCGCGCATATCAGCACGCAAGGCACCTACAGCGACGATCGCATCATGAAGCGCTCGGATGGGGAAATGTTCTGGTGCCACGTCACCGGCCGCGCGCTGGAGCGCGACGCACCGCATGCGGCGGGCGTCTGGACTTTCGAGGATTTGAGCGCGACGCGGCGTGTGGCCATAGAACTGACGCCGCGCGAAAGGGAGATCGCCGCGCAACTCGTGACCGGCAAGACGAGCAAACAAATTGGCCGCGTGCTCGACATCAGCCCGCGCACGGTCGATATCTACCGCGCGCGGCTCATGCGCAAATACGATACGGGCAACGCGACGGAGTTGCTGCAGCGCCTGCTCGGCAACTGAGCGCGCACGCTCATAGTGCGGGCGCAGCCGTCTCGATGATCTGACGAAGCAAGTCCGGCAGCGGCACGGACTTGCCCGCCTTGTAATCCACCCACACGATCTTGGCCGCGCCCTTTGCAAAGAGCTCACCGGGCGCGTCGTCGCGATACAGCTCGAAGTGCGTTTCCAGGCTGCTGCGTCCGGGCTTGCCGACCGACATGCGGCCGATCACGTTGCCCGGATAATGCAGTTGCTGCAGGAATTCCATCGACGCATTGACGATCACCGGCCCTTGTCCCTCGGCGTTCGATCCGACGATGCCGAGCTCTTCGAACCACGAAATTCGCACCTGCTCCATGTAGCGGAAGTAGACGGTGTTGTTGACGTGCCCGAAGGCGTCCATGTCACCCCAACGGATAGGCATGGAAAGTTCGAAGACGGTGTGAAAAGGGTTGTTGCTCATGTTTGCCTGTTCGAGAAAGCGCGCGCGCTCAGAGCGAAAAACCGTCGTCCGCCGAGATGACCGCGCCGTTCATGAACTGCGATTCGTCGGCGGCGAGCAAGAGCAGAAGGCCGTCGAGGTCGCCGGGCGAACCCACGCGGCGGCGCGGCAGCATCGACACGAGCTTCTGGCCTTGCTCGGTTTTCCAGTGATGGTGATTGATTTCGGTGTCGATATAACCCGGGCAGATGGCGTTCACATTGATGCCGTGGCGGCCCCATTCGAGCGCCATGGCCTTGGTCATCTGCACGACCGACGCCTTGCTCATGGCGTAGAGGCCGATCTGCGGAAACACGCGCAGTCCCGCCACCGAAGCCACGTTGATGATGCGATACGCCGGCTTGGCCGCGCCGCTGCCGCGCATGATCATGCGTTTGGCCACTTCTTGCGCCACGAAGAACGCGCCGCGCACATTGGTGCCGAAGACGTATTCGTAGTCGGAGGGCGTGACGTCGGTCAGCTTCTGCGTGGTCGACACACCCGAATTATTCACGAGGATGTCGATGGTACCGGCTTCCGTCTCCGCATGCGCGACCGCAGACTTGATGCTCTGATAGTCGGTCACGTCCAGCGACACGACATGCGCCGCGCCGCCCGATGCCTCGATTTCCGCGCGCAATTCCTTGAGACGCTCGGTGCGGCGGCTCGCGAGCACCACTTTCGCGCCGGCTTGCGACAGTACTTGCGCAAAACGCTTTCCAAGTCCACTGGACGCGCCGGTAATCAGCGCGACCTTGCCTTCCAGATTGATCGAACGGCCCATTGTGCTTCCTTCTTTTACGGTTGATTCGGCCTTACGCGGCACGCGGCATGCGCCAGTCCGCTAGTGGCATCGACACCGATTTCGCGGCGCCGTCTAGAATAGTACGATCGTACTCGATCAGACAAGGTCGGTTGCAGCCTGCCTGACGTTCGCTGACAATACGCGATCTTAAAAGGCCATTCTAACGGTACAGAGGAGCATTGATGACCCCGGCGAGCCTTATCGAGCAGTACGGTCCCCGCGAATCGATGGAATACGACGTCGTAATCGTCGGCGGCGGGCCAGCCGGTTTGTCGGCGGCTATCCGGTTAAAACAGCTTGCGCAGGAAAAAGGCGTCGAAATCGGCGTGTGCGTGCTGGAAAAAGGCTCGGAGATCGGCGCGCACATTTTGTCGGGCGCGGTCATGGACCCGCGCGGTCTGTCCGAACTCATCCCCGACTGGAAGGAAAGAAACGCACCGCTTGACGTCGAAGTGACCGAAGACCGCTTCCTCTTTCTCACGCAGGACAGCGCGAAGCAGGTGCCGAACTGGCTGCTTCCCGACAACTTCAAGAATCACGGCAACTACGTCGTGAGTCTCGCCAACGTCACGCGCTGGCTGGGCGCGCAGGCGGAGGAACTGGGTGTCGAGATCTTCCCGGGCTTTCCGGCCGCCGAAGTGCTGTACAGCGACAGTGGCGCGGTGAAAGGCGTCGTCACCGGCAATCTGGGCATCGGCAAGGATGGCGAGCCGACCGAGAACTTCCAGCTCGGCATGGAATTGCACGCGAAGTACACGCTCTTCTGCGAAGGCGCGCGCGGGCATCTCGGCCGTCAGTTGATGGACAAGTTCAAGCTCAATCAGAATGCCGATCCGCAGGTATATGGCATCGGCATCAAGGAATTGTGGGAGATCGATCCCGTCAAGCACAAGCCGGGGCTCGTTATCCACACGGCGGGCTGGCCGCTCGATCCCGACACGTACGGCGGCTCGTTCCTTTATCACATGGACAACAATCAGGTGATGGTGGGCTTCGTGGTCGGGCTCGGCTATTCAAACCCGTATCTTTCGCCGTTCGAAGAGTTTCAGCGCTACAAGACGCATCCGGCCATTCGCCCGTTCCTCGAAGGCGGCAAGCGCATTTCCTACGGCGCGCGCGCCATTACCGCGGGCGGCCTGATGTCTTTGCCAAAGCTCGTGTTTCCGGGCGGCGCGCTGGCCGGCGACGACGCGGGCTTTTTGAACGCATCGCGCATCAAGGGCAGCCACGCGGCGATCAAGTCCGGCAAGATGGCCGCCGAAGCCGCCTTCGACGCGGTGCAGGCAGGCCGTCAGAGCGACGAGTTGAGCGCCTATCCAGAAGCCTTCGATACTTCCTGGCTCAAGACCGAACTGCATCGCGCGCGCAATTTCAAGCAGTGGATGAGCAAGGGCCTGTACCTCGGCACGTTCATGGTCGGGCTGGAACAGAAGGTCATGGGCGGCAACGTGCCGTGGACGCTGCATCATCAGCATTGGGATCACGAGATGCTGAAGCCCGCGTCGCAGAGCAAGCCGATCGTTTATCCGAAGCCGGATGGCAAGCTGACGTTCGACAGGCTTTCGTCGGTGTTCATTTCGAACACGAATCACGAAGAGAATCAGCCGGCGCATCTGACGCTGAAAGACCCGAGCGTGCCGGTGAACGTGAATTTGCGGACCTATGCAGGTCCGGAAGGACGTTATTGCCCGGCAGCGGTGTACGAGTTCGTGAAGACGGACGATGGCGGCGAACGTCTGCAGATCAACGCGCAAAACTGCGTGCATTGCAAGACATGCGATATCAAGGACCCAACGCAGAATATCGTGTGGGTGACGCCTGAAGGCGGCGGCGGGCCGAATTACCCGAATATGTAATCGGGTGAGATGGTGGGCCGCGCGTGGGCGCGGCTGTCGTACGGCGCCGGTCTTGAACCGGCGCCGTGCTTTTATCGGCGAGGATAACGCCGGCGCGGTCAAGCCTGCCGTTCAGAAAAGCGCAATCAAAGCGCGATCAACTAGCCGGCGTATGCGCCGCAATCTTCGGTGTGCCGACGACGACATCGCCGTTCTGCGCACGATGCCTCAGCGCGTGGTCCATTAGCACGAGCGCAAGCAGCGCCTCGGCGATAGGCGTCGCGCGGATCCCCACGCACGGATCGTGACGGCCGAAGGTCTCGACAGTCGCGGGCGCGCCCGATTTGTCGATCGACTGACGCGCCGTGCGAATGCTCGATGTCGGCTTGATCGCAATCGACACGGTGATGTCCTGCCCGCTCGAAATGCCGCCGAGGATGCCGCCCGCATTGTTGGTCGCGAAACCTTCGGGCGTCATTTCGTCGCCATGCTGCGAACCGCGTTGCGCCACGCTCGCGAAGCCCGCGCCGATCTCGACGCCCTTCGCTGCATTCAGGCCCATCATCGCCTTGGCGATGTCCGCATCGAGTCGATCGTAAAGCGGCTCGCCCAAGCCGACCGGCACGCCGCTCGCGACCACTTCGATGCGCGCGCCGACCGAGTCGCCGTCGCGCCGCAAGTTGTCCATGTACGCCTCGAGTTGCGGCACCACGTCGGCATTCGGCGCGAAGAACGGGTTCTCGCGCACATGTTCCCAGCCGACGAACGGAATGGGAATCTCGCCGAGCGCGCTCATGTAGCCGCGCGTTTCCACGCCGAACTTTTCGCGCAACCATTTCTTCGCGACCGCGCCTGCCGCGACTGTCGGCGCCGTCAGACGCGCCGACGAACGGCCACCGCCGCGATAGTCGCGCACGCCGTATTTCTGCCAGTAGGTGTAATCGGCGTGACCGGGGCGGAAGGTTTCGACGATATTGCCGTAGTCCTTGCTGCGCTGATCCGTATTGCGGATGAGCAGCGCGATGGGCGTGCCGGTGGTCACGCCTTCGAACACGCCCGAGAGAATCTCGACCTGATCCGCTTCCTGGCGCTGCGTCACGTGGCGCGACGTGCCGGGACGGCGGCGGTCCAGTTCGACCTGGATATCGGCCTCGGTCAAGGCCATGCCGGGCGGGCAGCCGTCGATCACGCAGCCGATCGCCGGTCCGTGCGACTCGCCGAAGTTGGTGACGGTGAAAAGCGTGCCAAGGGTATTGCCGGACATGAGCGTCGACCTTAGAAAAGTGCCGGGGAAACCGACATTATGCCAGTGGCATCTAGCGCCGCGCCCCGCGCAACGCCGTCACGATCTGCTGCAAACGTTCCGGCGTCGCCTCGTCCGGCGCGATCGGTTCGCCTACCGCCAGCGTCAGGCGGGTCATGACGCCGCGTTGGATAGGCCGCGGCCAGCGCGCATCTTCATGACGCGAAAAGACGCTGCCCCACAAGCCTCGCAGCGCGACCGGCACGACCGGCGCCGGATGCCGCCGCAGGATCTGCGAAATGCCGTGCCTGAACGGATTGATCTCGCCCGTACGCGTGAGTTTGCCTTCGGGAAAGATGCACACGAGCTCGCCCTCTTCGAGCGCTTCGGCGCATTTCTGGTACGCGCGTTCGAGCAATTCCGCGTCTTCGTGCGCGGGCGCGATCGGAATCGCCTTCACATGGCGGAACAGCCAGCCGATCACCGGCGAGCGAAAGATGCGGTGATCCATCACGAAGCGGATCGGGCGCGGACTTTCGGCCATGATGACGATGGCATCGACGAAACTGACGTGATTGCACACCAGCACCGCCGCGCCGCGCGATGGAATGCGCTCGGCATCCACGAGACGAATGCGGTAGAACGTATGCACCAGCACCCAGGCCATGAAGCGCAGTAAAAACTCCGGCACGAGCGAATAAATGTACGCGGCGACAACCACGTTGAGCAGCGCGGTCGCGAGAAAGAGCCCGGGAATGCCGACGCCGAGCGCCGTGAGCCCGAGCGCCATCAACGCCGAGACGATCATGAAAAACGAGTTCAGGATATTGTTCGCGGCAATGATGCGCGCCCGATGCGTCGGCTGGCTGCGCGCCTGGATCAGCGCGTAGAGCGGCACGCTGTAGAAGCCGCCGAACATGGCAAGGAGAAAGAGGTCCGCGAGAATGCGCCAGTGCGGCAACGCGAGCAGAAACTCCGCAACGCCGAGCAGATGCCCCGCTGGCGCAATCCGATGACTGGCGAAGAACAGATCGATGGCGAACACGCTGATGCCGATGGACCCGAGCGGCACCAGTCCGATCTCGACGCGCCGCTTCGACAGCTTCTCGCACAAAAGCGAACCCGTGCCGATGCCGAGCGAAAACGTCGCGAGGAGAATGGTGACGACATCGGGGTTCGCGGAGAGCACGTCCTTCGCGAAGTTGAAGAACGACGTGAGAAAAGTCGCGCCGACGAACCACAGCCATGAAATGCCGAGCAGGCTCAAGAACACGGTACGGTCGGCTTTCGCGAGCTTGAGATTGCGCCACGTCTCCGAGACCGGATTCCAGTTGATGCGCAAATCCGGCTGCGACGCCTTGGACTTCGGAATGAAGCTCGATACGACGCGCCCGATGATCGCGAACGCGAGACACGCCGCCGCGAGCACCATCGCCCCGTGTTCGACCGCACCCGCCGCCGCCCCGCCGACGATCGTGCCGATGAGAATCGCGACGAATGTGCCCATTTCCACGAGCCCGTTGCCGCCGACGAGTTCGGAAGCCTCCAGATGCTGCGGCAGATACGCATACTTCACCGGCCCGAACACCGTGGAGTGCACGCCCATCAGAAATGTGCAGACGTATAAAAGCGGCGCGCTGTGCAGCACGAAGCCGGCGCCGCCAATCAACATGACGAGAATCTCGAAGCTCTTGACCAGGCGCGCGAGCGTGGCCTTGTCGTATTTGTCGGCGATCTGGCCGGACGTCGCGGAGAACAGCACGAACGGCACGATGAAGATGGCCGAAATGAGGAACGCGGCCGTGCCCGGATCGACGCCGGAAAATCGCGCCGCCTGAAACGTGACGAGCGACGTGAAGCCGACCTTGAAGACGTTGTCGTTCATCGCGCCTAGAAATTGCGTCCAGAAGAACGGCGCGAAACGGCGTTCGCGCAAAAGACCGAACTGGCCTTTCTCTTCGTGGCGTGCGGCGCGGGATGCGCGCGACGAGGCACGCAACGGATTTTCACTACTCATGGCTATCTACAAAAATTGATCCGGAGTTGATCGCGAACCGGGCTTGGATGGCGCCGCGCGATCGAATGCGGATGTCACGGGAAAAGAAGCTCGAAGCCTGCAAAGGCGTTCGAGCCGGACGAAAAAAAGCGCGCCACCGGGGCGCGCTTCCATGGGGTGTCACGCGAAGCGTCGAAACGTTGGATCGGGCAGGTGCTCAGCGCGCTTCTTCCTGTTGCTCAGGCCAGTCGCGTATATACGCTTTCAGCATGCGATTCTCGAAGCCTTGTTCCTCGACGACCGCGCGCGCGACATCATAAAACGAGATCACGCCCATCAGCGCGCGATTCTCCATGACCGGCAAGTAACGCACGTGATGCTCGAGCATCATGCGCCGCACTTCGTTGACGTCCGTTTCCGGCGTGCAGGTGAGCGGATGGTCGTCCATGATCTTGCGGATGCTCGTTGTGCCGACGCTGCCGCCGTTGTCGCGCAAGGTGACGATGATTTCGCGGAAGGTAAGCATGCCGGCCAGATCGCCATATTCCATGACGACGAGCGAGCCGATGTCATGCGCCGCCATGGCGTCGATTGCTTCGGCGAGCGGCGTGTCGGGCGTGACCGTGAATAGCGCGTTGCCCTTTACTTTCAGAATGTCGCTGACTCGCATGACTGTCTCCTCGCGAAATGCCTGTTCAATTGCCGAACGTTCTTGAAACCATGTTTCGATGCTATCGGAAAGGCCCGCAAAAAGAAAGCAAAGCAGCCTTGTCTGGCCATTCGGATAAGGCTTTGCGGGCCGATTCGCCATTCGATGCGCGCGTGTTCGCCCTAGGTTTTCCCGCGCGAGGCGGATGTTACGATGATCGACCGCTATTTTCCTGACCTGCTCCACACAGGCCGCCAACCATGCCCGCCAACCGCTTCGACACGCTCGCGCTGCACGCGGGCGCCGCGCCCGACCCCGTGACCGGGGCGCGCGCCACGCCGATCTACCAGACCACGTCGTTCACTTTCCGCGATACCGATCACGCCGCGGCGCTCTTCAACATGGAGCGCTCGGGACATGTCTATTCGCGCATCTCGAACCCGACGGTGGCGGTTTTCGAGGAACGCGTGGCGGCTCTGGAAGGCGGCGCCGGTGCAATCGGCACGGCGAGCGGCCAGGCGGCGCTGCATCTGGCCATTGCCACACTGATGGGCGCGGGCTCGCACGTCGTGGCATCGAGCGCGCTCTATGGCGGCTCGCACAATCTGCTGCACTACACGCTGCGGCGCTTCGGAATAGAGACCACCTTCGTCGCGCCGCACGATCTCGATGCGTGGCGTCGAGCGGCGCGTCCGGAAACGCGCCTCTTCTTCGGCGAAACGCTTGGCAATCCGGGGCTCGACGTGCTCGATATCGCGGGCGTCGCGGAGATCGCGCATGAGCACGGCGCGCCGCTGCTCGTGGATTCGACCTTCACCACGCCTTACTTGCTGCGACCGTTCGAACACGGCGCCGACCTGGTCTACCACTCCGCGACCAAGTTTCTGGGCGGTCATGGCACGACCATCGGCGGCGTGCTGGTGGATGGCGGCACGTTCGACTTCGCGGCAAGCGGACGCTTCCCCGAATTCACCGAGCCTTACGACGGCTTTCACGGCATGGTCTTCGCCGAGGAAAGCACGGTTGCGCCGTTCCTGTTGCGCGCGCGGCGCGAAGGGCTGCGCGACTTCGGCGCGTGTCTGCATCCGCAGGCTGCGTGGCAGTTGCTTCAAGGCATCGAAACCTTGCCGTTACGCATGGATAGGCACGTTGCGAATACGCGCAAGGTGATCGAATTCCTGCTGAGTTCACCGGCAGTCGAAGGCGTGGCTTATCCCGAACTGCCGACGCATCGCGACCATGCGCTCGCCAAGAGGCTTCTGCCGCGCGGCGCGGGCGCGGTGTTCAGCTTCGATCTGCGCGGCGGCGTGCCGGCGGCGCGCAAGTTCATCGAGTCGCTGACGCTGTTTTCGCATCTCGCCAATGTCGGCGATGCGCGCTCGCTCGTCATCCATCCCGCCTCGACCACGCACTTTCGCATGGACGCGGCGGCGCTCGCCGCGGCGGGTATCGGTCCGGGACGTATTCGTTTGTCTATCGGACTGGAAGATGCGGACGATCTCATCGACGATCTCAAGCGCGGGCTCAAGGCAGCGCAAAAGGCGGCCGAAAGCGCAGAGAGCGGCAAAAGCAGCGAAGGCCCACGCGCCGCGCCGCTTGGGAGCCGCGCATGATGTTCGATATCGCCGGGCGCCCGGCCTATGCCTACACCGGCGGCAAACCGTTCGATGCCGCCAGGCCAACGATCGTCTTCCTGCACGGCGCGCAGCACGATCACAGCGTTTGGGGCTTGCAGACGCGTTACTTCGCGCATCACGGTTTCGGCGTGCTCGCGCCCGACCTGCCTGCGCATGGCCGTAGCGCCGGGCCCGCGTTGAGCACCATCGCCGCGCTCGCCGACTGGACGATTCGCCTTCTCGATGCAGCCCATACGGAAAAGGCCATTTTCGTCGGGCACAGCATGGGTTCGCTAGTCGCGCTCGATGCCGCCGCGCGCCATCCGGCCCGCGCGCATGGACTGGCGCTCGTCAGCACGGCCGCACCGATGGCCGTCTCCGACATGCTTCTCGATGCCGCGCGCGAACACGAGCCGGAAGCGATCAATATGGTCAACCAATGGTCGCATTCGACCATCGCCGCGAAACCGTCGGCGCCGGCGCCCGGATTCTGGTTGCGAGGCGTCAACCAGCGCCTGATGGAACGCATCAGCGCTCAAGGCGAGGCGCAGCTTTTTCACACCGATTTCAGCGCGTGCAACGGTTACGCGGATGCGCTCGAACGCGCTGCAACGGTGCAGTGTCCGGTACTCATACTGAGCGGCAAGCGCGATGTAATGACGCCGCCGCGCGCCTCCCGCCCGCTCGTTGACGCGATGAAGCGTGCGGGCGCAACGGTGAGCGCGGTCGAACTGGACGGCGGTCATGCGCTGATGGCCGAGCAACCGGATGCCGTGCTGGACACGTTGTTTGCGTTCGCGCTGAAGTGTGCGGGGGAACGGTAAGCGCTTCCGAATTGAGGATGATCCTGCGCTGATAGCCGAGTAACCGGACGCGTCGTTCGTCTCGGCGCCGAAATGTGTGGGGAAGCGGTAAGCGCTTTAGGTCTGAGTGACGATCCTGCGCAGAGCCGGGTAATGGACGCGTCGTTTGTCTTGGCGCCGAAGTGCATGGAAAAACTGGTGAGCGCGTGGTTTGCAAGAAGTTAAAGCCTCACGCGCATCAAAGCCTTGCATCGCTTGCACCACCACGCGCGCCGTCGCAGAATGAATCTTGCTGGCGCATTCGTCAGGTGGAAGGCACCGCATCGACCGGGAGGCGATCATGGCGCAGACGACACACGGAGAACACTTCGCGAACTTCGCCGAGTTCTATCCGTACTATCTGGACGAGCATCGCAATCTGACATCGCGCAGGCTGCACTTTTTAGGCTCACTCGGCGTGATTGGCTGCATTGCCATGGCCATCGCCACCGGCGACTGGCTCTGGCTGCCGGCCGCCGTGATCTGCGGCTACGGCTTTGCGTGGATCGGCCACTTCTTTTTCGAAAAGAACCGCCCCGCCACCTTTCGCCATCCGGTCTATAGCCTGATGGGCGACTGGGTGATGTTCAAGGACATCTGCATCGGCAGAATCTCGCTTTGAACCGTGCACTCAGGCCGGTTGCTGCGGCATGGAAGAACGTGGTGTTTCGAGCAGGCGCGGGTTCGTGAGCGCCGCCGCGCGCGCCGCAACGAGCGAGTTGAGCGTGGCTTCGAGCCTGTCGTTTTCAAGCGCTTCCATCAGCGCCGTGCGATCGAGATGCGTGGCATCGAGACGCAATTGATAATCCAGTTCCTCCCGGTCGATCACGAACTGGTCGAACAGCATGGTCATGGTGATGTGCGCCGGGTTGGCGATCAACACGAAACGCGGCATCTTCGAGTCTTCGAGCCGGCCGATCCAGCCGAGCGCATCGAGCCGCGTGATCAAGCGCGTGGAGGTATCCAGATCGCAACGCGCCATCTTGGCGAGTTCCATCGCCGTGTAGCCAGGCTTGCCTTCGTCGCGCAATTCGACGAGTCGCGCGAGTATTTCGAGCGCGTAAAGCAAGTCGCTGCCCGGAAAGTCGCGCCGATGATATTGCCCGATGCGAATGGCCGGCAACGCGGACGTCACCATTGCACCGACGAGCGCGATCATCCAGCAGAGATAAACCCACAGCAGAAACACCGGCAGCGCGGCGAACGCGCCATACACGGCGGTGTAAGTGGGAATACGCCGCACGTAGTAGCCGAAGCCGCGCTTGCCCAGTTCGAACGCCACCGCTGCAATCAGCCCGCCAATGACGGCATCGCGCCATTCGACCTTGCAGTTCGGCATGAACACGTAAATGATGGTGAAGGCAAACACCGTGAGCGGCAACGAAACGCCCGTGAGCGCCCATTCGACGATAGGCGGCATGAGATTGTGCGACCCCGCGAACGCGATCGAATGCGCGAACACGTAGGACGAGATGGACAGACTGCAGCCGAAGAGAATAGGCCCGAGTGTGATGATGGCCCAATAGACCATGACGCGTTGCGCGAACGGGCGCGCCTTCTTCACGCGCCAGATGACGTTGAGCGCCGATTCGATCGTCATCATGGTCATCACCGAGGTGACGAACAGGATAATGAGGCCGACCGTGGTCAGGCCCTTCGCTTTCGCGGCAAACTGGTTCAGATAATTGAAGATCTGCGTGTTGATCTGCGTCGGCATCAGGTGCGCCGCCAGGAAGTCCTGCAACGACGACTGGAACGAACCGAAAATGGGAAACGCGGTGAAGAGCGCGAACGCAACGGTTGCGAGCGGCACGACGGACAGCACGCTCGTGAACGTGAGACTGCCCGCCACCTGCGCGACGCGATCCTCGCCAAGACGCCGCGCGACGAAACCGGCGAGACGCTTGACTGCCGCGAGATCGATGAAAACGTGCCGCAAACGCATTCTCCCAAGCGAGGCCGCGTGAGGCTATTGCCCTGCGCGCCCCTAAAAACAGGCTAATCCCTATAATAGCCGTTCACTAAAAAAGCCTTATGAACGACATCCTCGTGCTCTACTACAGCCGCCACGGCGCGACCCGCGAGCTTGCGCTCGCCATCGCCCAGGGCGTCGACAGCGTTCCTGGCATGGCCGCGCGGGTGCGCACGGTGCCGCCGGTTTCCACCGTCTGCGAAGCCACGCAGCCCGACATTCCCGCCGATGGCCCGCCTTACGCCGAGCTGCGCGATCTGGAGGAATGCGCGGGTCTTGCGCTCGGTTCGCCCACGCGCTTCGGCAACATGGCCGCACCACTAAAATATTTCCTGGACGGCACCACGCCGCAGTGGCTGTCCGGCGCGCTCGCGGGCAAGCCGGCGAGTGTCTTCACCTCCACCGGCAGCCTGCACGGCGGCCAGGAAACCACGCTGCTCTCGATGATGCTGCCGCTTCTGCATCACGGCATGCTGATCGTCGGCATTCCTTACACCGAGTCGCGCCTGACTACCACGCAAAGCGGCGGTACGCCTTACGGCGCATCGCATCATGCGCGCACGGGCGACGCCAGCCAGCATGGCATCACCGCCGACGAGAAAGCGCTCGCCGTCGCGCTCGGCACAAGGCTCGCGCGCACCGCGCTCGACCTCGTGCGTGGCGCGAAGGCCGCTTAAGTCCGTTTGAGGCCGCTTAAGCCCGCCATGACCGCACCTTCGCTGACCGAGCCGCGAACGAACGCGCCGCTTGCCATCGGTGCGCTGACGAGTCTTGCCGCGCTCATCGTGCTCTCGCTTCTCTGGGAGCTGTGGCTCGCGCCGCTGCGTCCCGGCGCATGGCTACTCGCGTTGAAAGCACTGCCACTTGCATGCGCGCTGCCCGGTGTCATCAAGCGCAACGTCTATACCTTGCAATGGGCTTCGATGCTCGTTTTGCTCTACTTCGCCGAAGGCATCGTGCGCGGCATGACCGATACCGGCCTCTCCGCGCGCCTCGCCTGGCTCGAAACTTTGCTTGCGTTCGCTTTCTTCGTCTGCGCGCTCGGCTTCGTCGCCCCCTTCAAACGTGCGGCGCGTGCAAGAAAACGCTGAATCGTTCGCTTTTTTCCATACGGACGTGATGCTTTTTAGCACGGATCGAAACGCTGCGCGCGGCCTACGCCATTCGGCCGAGGCGCATGCCGCGCCCCGCTGCGCGATACTGTCGACTACGCTACACGGTCCAATCTGCCCTCATCCATGACTGCCTCTCACGCCCTGTTCATCGCCGCCTGCACCGAACTGCTCGGCGCGTCCCACGTTCTCACGCACGATCACGACACCGAGCCGTTTCTCGTCGACTGGCGCAAGCGCTATCGCGGCAATGCGTGCGCCGTGCTGCTTCCCGCCGATACCGCGGAAGTCGCCGCCGTCGTCGGACTCGCGCATGAACACCGCGTGGCCATCGTGCCGCAAGGCGGCAACACGGGACTCGCGGGCGGCGCAACCCCCGACGAGAGCGGCGCGCAAGCGGTGTTGAGCCTGCGCCGCCTGAACCGCATTCGCGGTATCGATCCGCATAACAACACCATTACCGTCGAAGCGGGCGTCGTGCTCGCCGAAGTCCAGGCGCGCGCCGAAAGCGCACAACGTCTCTTCGCGCTGAGTCTCGCGGCCGAAGGCAGTTGCACGATCGGCGGCAACCTCTCGACCAACGCGGGCGGCACGGGCGTTCTGCGTTACGGCAACACGCGCGAGTTGTGCCTGGGCCTCGAAGTCGTGACGCCGCAAGGCGATATCTGGGACGGCCTGCGCGGATTGCGCAAGGACAACACCGGCTACGATCTGCGCGATCTGTACATCGGCGCGGAAGGCACGCTCGGGATCATCACGGCGGCGGTGATGAAACTGCATCCCGCGCCGGTCGCGCGCGTGACGTCGCTCGCGGGTCTAGCCTCGCCGCACGCCGCACTCGATTTCCTGGCAATGGCGCAACGTCACGCAGGTGCGCTCCTGACCGGCTTCGAGCTCATGTCCGACTTCTCGATGCGCCTCGTCGGCCGGCATTTTCCGCAACTGCGTTATCCGTTCGGCGAACCGCACGCGCAAACCGTGCTGCTCGAACTCTCCGACAGCGAAAGCGACGAACACGCCCGCGCGCTCTTCGAAAGGCTGATGGAACAGGCTATGGAAGAAGGTATCGTCGAAGATGCCGTGGTCGCGGAAAGCCTCGCGCAGTCGCAGGCATTCTGGGATTTGCGCGAGCATATCCCGCTCGCGCAGGCGGAGGAAGGGCTGAACATCAAACATGACATTGCGGTGCCGATCTCGAGCATCGGCCGCTTTATCGAGGAAACCGACGCGATCATCGCTCGAGCCACGCCCGGCGCGCGCATGGTGACCTTCGGACATCTAGGCGACGGCAATCTGCATTACAACGTGCAGGCGCCCGAAGGCGTCGATCAGAAGCAATTTCTCGAAGCGTTCCAGACGCCGATCAACGCACTCGTCTACGACCAGGTGCATGCGCATCGCGGCAGTATCAGCGCGGAGCACGGTCTCGGGCAACTGAAGGTGGACGAAGCGATGCACTATAAATCGGCCGTCGAGGTGCGCCTCATGCAAAGCATCAAGGCCGCGCTCGATCCCGAAAATCGCATGAATCCGGGCAAGGTCGTGCGCTGGGCGCAAGCCGGGACAGGGAAGGAGAACATCGCATGAAGATACGCGTGCTGTCGGACCTGCATCTGGAAAACGACGAGCCGCTCGCGATTCCTTATGCCGAAGCCGATCTCGTCGTGCTGGCGGGCGATATCCACAATCACGCGGAAGGCGTGCGTTGGGCGGTGGAGAACTTCGGTTCGGACGTGCCTATCGTCTATGTGCCGGGCAATCACGAGTACTACGACGCCGAATTCGGCGCGATGGAAGCCGCCATGCTCGACGCGGCGCAAAGCGTGGACAACGTGCATTACCTGAACAACGCGGCGCTCGTCGACCGGCGCGGCGCGTGGCGCGTTCTCGGCACGACGCTCTGGACCGACTTCGCGCTGTTCGGGTCGAGCGACGAAGAAATCGGCCGCGCGCAGGAAGCGTGCATCAAGGTCATGCTGGATTATCGAGGGCTGATCCAGCTCGCGTGGCCGGAGCAAGACGGCGAACCCCGCGCGTTCGCGCCGGAAGATTCCCTCGCGCTGCACGAGCAAGCGCGCGCGTGGCTCGAAAACGAATTAGCCAGACCGTTCGCGGGCCAGACGATCGTCGTCACGCATCACGCGCCGTTGCGCGAAAGTCTGTCCGAGCGGTACGCGACGGATATCGTGTCGGCGGGCTTCGTCAATCATCTGCCGACGCTCGCCCGCACGCCCGCCGCGCTTTGGATTCACGGCCACACGCATACTTCGTTCGACTACACGGCGAATGGGACGCGCGTGGTCTGCAATCCGCGCGGCTACTTCGACCGTCGCTCCGGGCGCTGGGAAAACGAACAGTTCGCCTGGGACAAGGTCGTCGAAATCTGACGGAGCAACGCGAATAACGGGAGCCAAGCCATGTGCGGCCGAATCAGCCAGTACCGACTGCCGATGCATTACGCGCAACGTCTGCATCTGAAGAACCCGTTCGTACTCGTCGATGCCGCCGACCGGCGGCCCGGCTATAACTTGTCGCCAGGCACGCATCCGCTCGCCGTCTATCCCGACGAATCGATTCGCGCCGTGCATTGGGGATATTGCCCGCCGTGGGCGATACAAAAGAAGCTGCCGCAGACCATCAACGCGCGCGTCGAGACGGCGTCGACCAGTGCCTATTTTCGCAATCTGTGGAAAAAAGCGCGCATTCTCGTGCCAGCGGATGGCTGGTTCGAATGGCGAATCGAGCCGCGTCCGGGCGAATTGGCGACCAAACCCGCCGCCGCGAAGCCCTTCAAGCAACCGTATTACATTCGACGCGCCGACGGTGAGCCCATGTTCCTCGCCGCGCTCACGAGCATCACGCGCGAGGGGGACGCCGCGCAGCCCGGCGCGGGCTTCGTGATCGTCACGGCAGCAGCCGACGAAGGCCTCGTGGACGTCCACGACCGCCGCCCGCTGGTTTTCTCCGCAGCCACGGCGCGGCGCTGGCTGGACTCGGACGCATCAGCGGAAGATTTGGCGCGGCTCGTGAAGTCCGACGGCGTGCCGGCTTCGCACTTCGTCTGGCACCGCGTTTCAACCGATGTGAACCGCGCCACCACGGACGAAGCGCGGCTCATCGAGCCGCTGGAAGCGCTTTTTTAGATTCAGCGGGTGCGCCGGTCGCGGTTGCTTTCGACGCGAATCGGGATCAGGCGCTTTCTTGCCTCTTCTTCCGACTGGGCACGCATGGCATTGAAAAGCTCGCGCGACGCCGGAACGGCGATCAACGACACAAGCGCGGCAAGAGCGAACATAAGTGGCGTGCTCATCAGACGAGTCCCCAAGATAAATGCAGTGAACGTGGACAGACAGTAGCAAATGCGGGTGAATCAGGAGTAAGCAAGTGTTGCGCCGCAGCTTATTTCGTAACCGGACTTCGGTCAGCGCGTCGGAGCCGACAGCACTGACGGCAAGCATATTCAGCCTACTACGAACTCCTTGAGCGACTCGGAATCGGCGGCGAGCGTGTCGGGCAGCGCCTCGCGCAGAAACTCCACCCACGTGCGGATCTTGGCGTCCAAATACTGGCGCGACGGGTACAGCGCGTAGACCGTCAGTTCCTGCATCGTGTATTGCGGCAGCACACGCACCAAAGTGCCTGCGCGCAAGGCGGGCAGCGCGGAGGACGTCGGCAATACGCCGATGCCCATGTTTTCCCGGATCGCCGTCACCATGGCGTCGGCCACGTTCACCGTGAAGGGCGAAGCGCCGAGACTGACCGTTTCCTGCCCGTTCGGACCGTCGAAGACCCAGCGGTCGGGCGGAAACACGGGCGTCATCAATTGCAGACAAGTGTGGCGCACCAGATCGGACAACACATGCGGCGTGCCGTGCTTCTCGATATACGCCGGTGACGCACATACAATGCTGAACACCGTGCCGAGCCGCGCCGACACCAATGCGGAATCCGGCAACTCAGAAGCCAGCACCACCGACACGTCGTAACCCTCGTCCAGTAGATCCGGCACGCGTTGCGCCAAAGTCAGCTCGACCTGCACGGACGGATGACGCTGCTGATAGCGCGAGATCATCGGCACGACATAGTGCACGCCGAAGCTCGTCATCGAATGCACCTTGAGTTTGCCGGCCGGACGCGCGTGGGCGTCGCTGGCTTCGGCTTCGGCCTGATCGACGTAAGCGAGAATTTGCTCGCAGCGTTGCAAGTAGCGCTCGCCCGCCTCGGTTAGCGCGATTCGGCGCGTCGTGCGATTGAGCAGCCGCGTGCGCAGATGCGCTTCGAGGTCGGACACGGCGCGCGACGCGTAGGCGGTGGTCGTATTGAGATGCTGCGCGGCGGCGGTGAAACTGCCCGCCTCGACGACGCGCGCGAACACGCGCATGTTTTGGAGCGTATCCATGACGCTTTCCCGTTTTTCGGCGTTTATGTAGACCGAATTGTTACATGACCAGTAACAGCGATTATCGCAATCTCAGTAAGAATGCTTTACATCGTTACTGGTTATTCGACAATCCCTGCAAAAATATAATTCACTCTCAAATTCTATTCAATTTTGGGAGGGAATCGTGCGGAGCCGGTCGTTCAGTTACGCCGCTTATGCCGCGGTTCTTACGGCATTTTTAACAATCGCCGGATGCGCAAGTACGGGCAAGGTCGCGCCGCAAGATCCGCTGAAAGACGCGGCAACGCTCGATGTCGGCAACGCCATTCGCGCCGCCAATGCGGACGCCGCATGGCCCGGCCAGGAATGGTGGCGCGCGTATCGCGATCCGCAGCTCGATGCCTGGATTACACGCGCAACCGGCGGCAACCCGACACTGGCGATGGCCGCCGCACGCGTTCGCGAGGCGCGCGAGGAAGCCGGCGTGGCGCGCTCGGCGCTTTTGCCGCACGTCGATGGCGCGATGAGCCTGCAACGCAAGCACTGGCCGGAGAACGACTTCTACGGCCCCGGCTACTACGGCGGCACGACTACGTGGGACGACACCGCCGGCCTTTCGCTCTCCTATGACCTCGATCTCTGGGGCCGCGACGATAACGCCGCCGAACGCGCGCTCGATGTCGCCCACGTGCGCGCCGCCGATGCCCGCGCCGCCCAGCTCGAACTCGAAACCAACGTGGTGCGCGCCTACATCGGCTTTTCGCAGGCGTTCGCGCTGCTCGATATCGCGCAACAGACGCTCGCGCAGCAGCAGCGCATCGCGGATCTCGCAGAGCGGCGTTTGAAAGGCGGCATCGGCACACAGCTCGAAGTGAGTCAGGCCGAAACGCCGTTGCCCGAGTACGAGCGTCAGGTCGATATCTATCAGGAAGAGATTGAGCTCGCGCGCCATCAGCTCGCCGCGCTTGCAGGCGAAGGTCCCGGCGCGGGCGATGCGCTCACGCGTCCCACGCTCGCGCTCGCGACGCCGCTGCCCTTGCCCTCGTCGCTGCCCGCCGAACTCGTGGGTCATCGGCCCGACATCGTCGCGGCGCGCTGGATGGTGGCGGCGCAAGCGCGCGGTATCGATGTCGCGAAGGCCGAGTTCTATCCGAACATCAATCTCGCGGCGTCGCTCACGCAGACTTTCGCGGGCGGCGCGCTGCTCAGCTTCCTCACGAGCAAGGCGACGGGTTATACATTCGGCCCGGCGCTGTCGTTGCCTATCTTCGAAGGCGGACGGCTGCGCTCGCAACTCGGCGCGGTGTCGGCGCAATACGACGTAGCCGTCGATCACTACAACGCGACGCTCGTCGCCGCGCTCAAGGACATCGCCGATCAAGTCGTGCGCGTGCGTTCGCTCGACACGCAGCTGGAAGCGTCGGGGCGCTCGGTCGCCGCCGCACGCAAGAGCTACGACCTCGCCAACGCCGGTTATAAGCGCGGCCTGACCGATTACGTCAACGTGCTGATCGCGCAAGCGCAATTGCTGCGCGCGCAGGACGGCGAAGCACGCGTGCGGGCGCAACGGCTCGCAGCCTATGCAACGCTCACCTCCGCGCTCGGCGGCGGCATCGACGATCCCTCGAATGGTCCGCAAGAAACGGCGCTCGCGCCCGCGAAGCATATCGGCCCGTTCGGTTCGTCGCTCGGCGCGTCGTCCTCGGTGAAGTGAGGAGAACGTTCATGGCCACTGTTCTCATCGACAAGCGCGCATCGCTCGTGAACGCCTTCGCGGATTGGGCGCGCACCGACGGCCTCGCGTGGATCTACATCTTCAAGGCGGTGCTGGCGGCGCTGATCGCGCTATGGATCGCCATGCGGCTCGACATGCAGCAGCCGCGCACCGCGATGACCACCGTCTTCGTCGTGATGCAGCCGCAAAGCGGCATGGTGCTCGCGAAGAGCTTCTACCGTTTCTGCGGCACGATGGTCGGTCTCGTCGTCATGCTCGCATTCATCAGCCTGTTCTCGCAGCAGCCGGTGCTGTTTCTCTCGGCGACGGCGCTCTGGGTCGGCATCTGCACGGCGGGCGCGGCGCGCAATCGCAACTTCCGCTCGTATGGCTTCGTGCTTGCGGGATACACGGCGGCACTGATCGGCATACCGGCGGCGCAGCATCCGGATGGCGCGTATCTGTCGGCCCTGACGCGGGTGGGCGAAGTGTCGCTCGGCATCGTGTGCGCGGGCGCTGTGAGCGCGCTCGTGTTTCCGCAACTCGCGGGCGAGCAGATCCGCACCACGGTGCGACGGCGCTTCACGCAATTCGTCGATTACGTCTGTCACGCGATGTCCGGCAAGCTCGAGCGCGCGCAAATCGAACGCACCAATCTGAGCTTCGTCGCGGATATCGTCGGCTTCGAGGCGGCGCGCAGTGTCGCAATTTTCGAGCATCCCGAATCGCGGCGGCGCGGCGGGCGGCTCGCGCGGCTGAATAGTGAATTCATGAGTGCATCCACGCGTTTTCACGCGCTGCATCAGTTGATGAACCGGCTGCGCGCAAACGCGTCGGGCACCACCATCGATGCGCTCGAACCGTTCATTCACGAAGTGCCGCCGCTGTTGCTGATTGCGGGCGAGCCGGTGCGCAACGCTGCCGACGCCGCGCACGCCGCCGCGCAATTGCGCGACTACAAGGCCGCGTTGCCCAAGCGCGTGCGCGCGGTGCGTATCTCGCTCGAAACCGCGCCCGGCTTCACCGCACTCGAATTCGATACCGCGACCGAGCTGCTTTATCGTTTCGTCGACGACATGCTCGCGTATGCCGACACCTACGCGTCGCTCGCGGCGCCGTCGCATGAACGCGAGCGCTGGGTCGCGCGTTACGTGCCCAAGACCAATCTGCTCGCGGCCGCGGTTTCCGGCCTGCGCGGCGCGGTCGTGATGTTCGTCCTGAGCGCGTTCTGGATCGCGAGCGCGTGGCCGAGCGGCGGCACGATGGTGCTCAACGCCGCTGCCGTATGCGCGCTGGCGTCGTCCTCGCCACGGCCGACGCAGATGGCCGCGCAAATGGCTATCGGCACGACGCTCGCGAGCATCACGGGCATGATCGTCGTGTTCGGCGTGTTTCCGCATATCGACGGCTTCGTGCTGATGTGCGCGGCGCTCGTGCCCGCGCTCATGCTCGGCGCGTTCTTGACGACGCGTCGCTCGCTCGCGGGCGTGGGCATCGGCTACTGCATCTTCTTCTGCTTTCTCGCGGGGCCGGACAACCTCGTGCATTACGATCCGACCGGCTTCATGAACGACGCCATCGCGCTCGTCTTGTCGATGATCGTCTCCGCGATCGCCTTCGCCGTGCTCCTGCCGACCGATGCGCCGTGGCTGCGCCGTCTGCTGCTCGCGGACCTGCGCCGCGAAGTAGTGAGCGCGCGGCGCGGACGTCTCGCGCAACTGACGACGCATTTCGAAAGCCGCACGCGCGACCTGCTTTCGCAGATCAACGCGCTCGCTTCCGACAAGCCCGCGCTGCAACGCGAGGCCTTGCAGTGGCTCTTCGCGGTGCTCGAATTCGGCAATGCGGTGATCGATTTGCGACGCGAAATGGCGGGCTTCGAACGCGTCGTGAACCCGACGCTCGATGCGGTGGCGCGGCTCTTCGATCGGCCACGGCAAGCGCGTTTCGATGGCGCGCTCGTCGCGACGGAACACGCCATCGACGAGATGCAGGCCATGCTTGCTTCGCACGCTTCGGATTCGGATACGCCGCGTGAAGAGCGGCATCGGCTGCAACGCATCGTGAGTCATCTGCATTTCATTCGTACCGCGCTGCTCGACCCGGAATCGCCGTTCGCAGCGTTCCAACCGATTTCGCCTGAAGGAGCGTCCCATGCCGCGTGATACCGCGATTCTCGAAGCTTACGTGCCGACGCTGCTTTTGCTGTGCCTCGCGGGCGGGCTCGTCACCTGGATCATCGACCGCGTGCTGGCGCTGACCGGACTGTATCGCGTGGTCTGGCATCCGGCGCTGTTTCGCGCGAGCCTGCTCGTCTGCGTGTGCGGCGTGCTGGGTCTCGCGGTGTATCGATGATTCTCGACCGCTTCGTCGCCAACAACATATTCAAGAGAGTTGCATCATGCTGATCAGAAAACTCGTCGGCTTCGTCATGACGATGGCCATCTTTGCCGCGGCGCTCGTCATCGGCCGCATGCTGTGGGTGCATTACATGAACGATCCGTGGACGCGCGATGGACGGGTGCGCGCCGATGTGGTCAACGTGGCGCCGGACGTGTCAGGCGCGGTCGTGCAGATGCCGTTGCACGACAATCAGTTCGTGAAGAAAGGCGACTTGCTGCTGGAGATCGACCCGTCGCATTACCAGATCGCCGTCGAGCAGGCGCAGGCGAACGTCGCGGCGCGCGCGGCCGAGTTGCGCATGCGCCGGGCCGATGCGGCGCGTCGCGCGGACATGGACGCGCTGGTCGTCTCGAAGGAAGCACGCGAGAACTCCATGCAGACGGCATCGACTGCCGAGGCGCAGTTGCAGCAGGCGAACGCCGCGCTGGATGCCGCGAAGCTCAATCTGGAACGCACCAAGGTGTTTTCCCCGGTGGACGGCTACGTGACGAATCTGAATGTGTATCGCGGCGACTACGCGACGGCGGGCGCGGCGAAGCTCGCCATCGTCGATAGTCATTCGTTCTGGGTCTATGGCTATTTCGAAGAGACCAAGCTGCCACATGTGAAGATCGGCGACAAGGCGCACATTCGTTTGATGAGCGGCGGCGAGCTCACGGGTCACGTCGAGAGCATTTCGCGCGGCATTTACGATCGCGACAATCCGCAAAGCCGTGAGTTGCTCGCGGATGTGAACCCGACGTTCAACTGGGTGCGGCTCGCGCAACGCGTGCCGGTGCGCGTGAAGATCGATGATGTGCCGGAAGGCGTGCTGCTCGCGGCGGGGACGACTTGTACGGTGGTGATTGGGGCGATGTGAGGTACGAAAGCCCGTTCTGCTTTCGCCAGAAACGGGCTTTCTCAAGCAAGACCAAGCCTTACTTCAAAACCACTTTCACATCGAAATACTTGGCCGCGAACCGGTCGATGCTTCCATCGTCCTTCAACTCCTTCAGCGCGCGATTGAGCGCATCCTTCAGCGCCTTATCGTTCTTGCGCACGCCGAAGCCGACGCCTGATCCGAGCAGCTTGTCATCCGACACAGCCGGTCCCGCGAACGCGAAACCCGCGCCTTGCGGCTGCTTCAAAAAGCCCTTCGATGCCGCCTCGGCATCTTGGAACGCGGCATCCAGACGGCCCGTCGCGAGATCCGCGTAGATCTGATCCTGCGCCTGATACGACTCGACATCGATACCCGCCGGCGCCCACTTCGCCTTCGCGTATGTCTCCTGAATCGAGCCTTGCAGCACGCCCACGCGCTTGCCCTTCAGACCATCTGCGCTCGGCAGGATCGTGCTGCCCTTCTTCGCGACGAGCTGGTTGGGAATCGTATAAATGGGATCAGTGAAGTCGATCGCGACGCGCCGCTTGTCCGTGATCGTCATGTCCGAGTTGATGGCGTCGAACTTGCGCGCCTGCAAGGCCGGAATCAGGCCGTCGAACGAATTTTCGACCCACACGCATTTCGTCTTCAGCTTCGCGCACACCGCGTTGCCGATGTCGATATCGAAGCCCGTCAGTTCACCCGACGGCGTCTTGGATTCGAACGGCGCGTAAGACGCCTCCACGCCGAAGCGCAGTTCCTTCATGCTGTCGGCGGCATGCGCGTCGAGCGTTGCCATGCCTGCCGCCGCGGAAACGCTCACGAGCGCGAACGCGGCAAACCTGCGATTGAGCCATTGCAGTTTAATCAAGTCCATCTCCTTCCAAGTTCGATTCGTTCGTCTCTGTTAGATGCCGCATGCCGCCAGCGTCCGAAGCATCGCTGCACGGAAAGCCATGCTCAAACGTCTCGGCGATGATCGCTGCGCCGCATCAAACACAGGGCCGCGATTGTAGCGCGGTCGCGGCAACAGACTGTGGAGATAACGTGGACGGGAAAGTTGCAAGTGGCGGTCGCGTTCATGCAAGTGCAAATGGACGGCCGGGTGCGCGGGCAGGTGCATGCTGCAAGCTCAAGCTAGAGCCCAAACGCAAACGCACGGGCAAGCCCACGCACAAGTGCAAACACGCGACAGATCGCGAAGGCGTGCCACCCACCTCGATAGAAATCTCGGCGATGTGCCGCCCAATAATCGCGACCGATGTGTGGCCACAAGCACGACTCGACGCTCGAACAAACGTGCAAGCGCCACCGCAAACGCCAGCGCTCAATCGAGCGCCGCCAGCGTAGCCTCGGTCGTATCGACGACCATCAGCCCCGCGCGCAATCCCGCCTTGACCCGAGCATTGGGGAACACGATCCGCTCTTCATCGTGCGATACGCGATACCGGTAATCACCGTCATGCGCGAGCTCGGTGCCCGCCGGAAACGCCGTGAAATTCGGCACGTCGCCAGCTACGTTCAGCACGAACGCATCGCTTTGCTTGTCGATCTGCGCGACCACGGAAAACACGCGCAACGGCGCATCCGCGTCCGGCCGCTCACCGCCTATCAGACGACGCAACGCCGCATCCGATGCCGCAAAACGCGTGAGATCGTTCGCGCCGAAAGGACGCACCTTGCCGAGCTCCAGCGTGCAGGCAAGCGCGTTGCAAGCCTGCGCCGTGAAGTAAGAGAACGTATTGTTCTTCTCGCGATGCAAAAGCACCGCCTGCAAGCGCGCATCGCGCAGCCAGTCGAACATCGCGCGTGCGAGCGGTGCGCCGGTGTGCGGCAGCAAGGCGAACTGCTCGAATACCGAGGCGCGTATCGCCGTGTGCATGTCGATATGCCATCGCGCATGCGTGACGCCCTCGAAGAACGCCAACGCACACGCTTCGAGCGACGCCGCGCGCGGCGCTTCCCGGCTCTGCGTGAACTTCGCATGGCGGCCGCTAAAAAGCCGATTCAGATCGTCGTCGATATACCGCTCACCCGCGCGCATCGCCTCGATGTTGCCGAGAATCACCAGCATGCGCGCGGCAAGTGGCGCCGCGCCGCTCGCGATATCGGCAACGAGCCGCGACAGCATTTCGATGGGCGCGGTTTCATCGCCATGAATGCCCGCCGATGCAATCACGCTTTGCGATGCCTCGTTCGCCGCGGGTTCGAGCAGCAGCACGCCATCGTCCTGCCAGGTCCAGCGCACGCCCGAAGGCGCGACGCCGAAGGTTTGCGACGGCTGCGCGCCCGACAGCGTGAAGCGCAAGAAATCGTTCAGCAGCAAGGCATCAGCGCTGGAAGTCATAGATCGATCCGAGCGAGAGAATGGCCGTCAATTCATCGAGCGCGGTGCGCGACTGATCGAGCAATTGCGGATCGGCGAGATCGGCGGCCGCGAGGCGATCGCGATAATGTGTGTCGATCCACGCATCGAGGCGGGTGAAGAGCGCGTCGTTCATCCAGACATCGCGATTGACGGCCGCGTGCTCCGCGTCGTTCAGCACGACGCGCAAGCGCAGACACGCCGGGCCGCCGCCGTTTTTCATGCTCTCGCGCAGATCGAAGACGAGCACTTCGTCGATCGGCGTGGATCGCTCGCCCAGCGAATCCAGATACGCGGCCACGCGCTCGTTCTCGCGGCATTCCTGCGGCACGACGAGCACCTGCTTGCCCTGAACGTTCGACAGCAACTGACTGTTGAAAAGATACGACGAGACCGCATCCGCGACGCTCACTTCGCTCTCCGGCACTTCGAGCGCCGTGAAGACCGCGCCACGCGCCGCGAGCTTCGCGCTCAGTTCGTCGTACACGCGGTGTTGATCGACGAACGCGCGCTGATGGCAAAACAGCGTCGTGCGATTGCCGACCGCGATGACATCGTTGTGGAACACGCCGGCATCGATCACATCGGGCGATTGCTGCGCGAAAACGGTCGCCGACTCATCGAGTTCATGCAGACGCGCGACGGCCCGGCTCGCCTCCAGCGTCTGCCGCGCGGGATAGCGTTGCGGCTGCGGTCCCTGCGCATATTCGCTGCGTCCGTAGACAAAGAACTCGACGCCCTTCTCCCCATACTCGCGCGCAAAACGCGTGTGATTCGCCGCGCCTTCGTCGCCGAGCGCGGGCGTGCCGGGCAGCGCGTGATGAATGCGAAAGCGCGCTTCGTCGACGAAGATCGCGGCGAGCGAACGGCGCGTTTCGCCATGCTCGATCGCGCGATGCAGCTTCGCGGCGAGATTCGCGGGCGTGAAGTGGACGCGGCCATCGGCGGTGTCGGCGGAAGGGCTGACGGTCGCGGCGTTGGCGGTCCACATCGCCGATGCGGAACTGGCCGCCGCCAGCAGTTCGGGCGCTTCGCGAGCGGCGCGCGCGATGACCGTGGCATCGTCGCCGGAAAAGCCGACATCGCGCAGAAGACGCACGGAAGGCCGTTCGAGCGGCGGCAAGACGCCTTGCTTAAAGCCGAGGTCCGCCAGCCGCTTCATCTTGCGCAAGCCCTGCTTCGCGGCGGCCTTCGGGTTCGCCACCGACTTCTCATTGCTGCGCGACGCGACGTTGCCGAACGACAGCCCCGCGTAGTTGTGCGTCGGGCCGACCAGCCCGTCGAAGTTCGCTTCGAATGAAGACATCCTTGATCCTTCGCGGTTCTTTAGAACGTGAGTCCCGGCGAAACGCTCGCGGGCATCTGCAATTGCGCGCTTTCCACCGATGCCATCGGGTACGAACAGTAATCCGCCGCATAGTACGCGCTCGGCCGCTGATTGCCCGAGCGCCCGATGCCGCCGAACGGCGCCGCCGACGAAGCGCCGTTGGTCGGCCGGTTCCAGTTGACGATGCCCGCGCGAATGGTGCGCTGAAAGTGCGTCCACGCGGCTTCGTCGTCGGCGAGCAAGCCCGCCGAGAGACCGTAGGCCGTATCGTTCGCGCGTTCGATGGCCTCGTCGAAAGTCCGGTAGCGCGTGACCTGCACGAGCGGCCCGAAATGCTCTTCGTCGGGAACGTCGGCCGCGTGGGTCACATCCAGGATAGCCGGCGTGACGAAACCCAGATGCGCCGCGCGCTGCTTCATCTCGAGCACGGGCGTCGCGCCCGCTTCGATCAGATGCGCCTGCGCCTTGACGAGCCGCGCCGCCGCGCGCGCCGAGATCACCGCGCCCATGAACGGCTGCGGATCTTGGTCGTAAGCGCCAACGCGAATGTTCGCACTCACTTCGGCGAAGCGCTGCATGAAGCGCTCGCCGAAGGCATCGTCGGGAACGAAGAGACGGCGCGCGCACGTGCAGCGCTGTCCCGCCGACAAGAACGCCGATTGAATGGTGTGATGCACGGCGGCGTCCACGTCGTCCGTATGCGCGACGACGAGCGGATTGTTGCCGCCCATTTCCAGCGCGAGCACGATCTCCGGCCGCCCACCGAACTGGCGATGCAACAGCGTGCCCGTATCCGAACTGCCGGTGAAGAAAAGCCCGTCGATTTGCCGATGATTCGCCAGCGCCACGCCTGTGTCCTTCTCGCCCTGCACGAGATTCAACACGCCGGCGGGCAAGCCTGCTTCGCTCCACAAAGCGACCGTCGCTGCAGCCACGCTTGGCGCGAGTTCCGAAGGCTTGAACACGACCGCGTTGCCCGCGATGAGCGCAGGCACGATATGACCATTGGGCAGATGCCCCGGAAAGTTGTACGGCCCGAACACGGCGACGACGCCATGCGGCCGATGCCGCAACACGGCGACGCCATCGGCCATGGGTGCGCGCTTCTCGCCGGTGCGCTCGTGATAGGCCTGCACGGAGATATCGACCTTCGCGGCCATCGCAGCCACCTCGGTGCGCGCTTCCCACAACGGCTTGCCGGTCTCGCGGCCGATGGCGTCGGCGAGCGCTTCCTTGTTCTCGTTCAACGACGCGGCGAAGCGGCGCGCAATGGCGACGCGTTCATCGAAACTCACCGCCGACCACGACGCAAACGCGCGCCGCGCCGATGAAACCGCGCGCTCGACATCGTCGGCCGAAGCACTGTTGCCTTGCCAGACCACCGAGTCCGTCGCCGGATTGCGCGAGGCGAACGCCGCACCCTTGCCTTCCACCCACTCGCCGCCTATATACAACTGATTCTGGATAGTCATGTCGTTTCTCTTTACTTGGCCCGCGGATAAGACGTGAGCACGCGCACGGCATCGCCTGCGGTTACGCGCAGGGCATCGGCTTCTTCCTGAGTCAGCAGGAACTCGCCGTCATCGACCGCGCCGACGGTTGCGCCGCAGCGGAACCCTTCGAGCAGCGTGTTCGATACGAGACTGCGCGCATCGCTTTCGATGGCGGCATTGCGCACGCCGATGCTCACTTCGGCCAGCACGCTTTCACGCACCGTGCGCAAATCCGCGACGTGACATTCGAGCACGGGACCGGCATCGAAGATATCGACGTGATTCTCGTAGCGCAGCCCTTCGGCTTCGAGCATCTTGCGCGCGGGCGCGGTATCGCGATGCGTGATGCCGACCGCATCGCGCGCGGCATCGGGCAACAAGTCGAGGTACACGGGATAACGTGGCATCAGTTCCGCCACGAACGACTTCTTGCCATGCGAGCTGAGATAGTCCGCTTCGTTGAAATCGATCTGATAAAAATGCGAGCCGACCGCGTTCCAGAATGGCGACTCGCCGTTGTCATCGAAATGACCGCGCAACTCGGCGCACAGACGCTGCGGAAACCGCGAAGTGAATTGCGCGATGAACATGAAGCGCGAGCGCGACAGCAAACCGCCGACACCCGCCGTGCGATAACGCGGGCTCAAAAACAGCGAGCACACTTCCGCGTAACCGGTGAGGTCGTGCGAGATGTTGAGCAGCGACATACGCGTCCATACGCCCAGATCCTTGCTCGCATGCACGACCGTTGCCACGCGATAGTTGTAGAACGGCTGCTCCAGTCCGACTTCCGTTTCGATGCCGCAAACGCCCGCGATATCGCCCGTCGCGGTGTCTTCCATCACGAAGAGATAGCCTGCCTCGAAAGCCTCGGCGGCATCCGCAAGCGTGCGCCGCGCGCGTTCGACGCGCGCGACGAGCGCCTCGCGATCCGGCTTGAAGGTGGTCAGGCCCGGACCCGTTTCGAGGGCCAGCGCGACGAGTGCGTCGACATCTCCCGGCCGCACAGAGCGCACGACGATCATTGCAATTCTCCCGAAGCCTGATGCAAGGGCACGGCACGCACCGTCTCTTTCTCCTGCACGCCGAGCGCCGCGCGCGCGTCGGCGCTCAAGGCCGCGCCGTCGGACCGCGTGCCCGCCAATGGTGCGACGATCGCGCGAAATTCGTGCGCGCCGCCCGCGGCCACGAGATACGGCGCGGCGCGTGAACCGGCAAGCGCGCCATCGCGCACCGTGCGCAATTCGCCCGAACTCGCCGATGCGCTCTTGTCCACGGCTATCGTCAACACCGGGCCGGCGTCGAAGATATCGACGAAACGGTCGGGCTCGAAGCCCTCTTCCAGATGGATGTCGTATGCAAGGAGCGTGCTTTCGTTCGGCTCGCCGAGGACGCGCTGCGCTTCGCCTGGCAAGAGCGGTACATAGATGGGATAACTCGGCATGACTTCGGCAATGAACGTGCGGCTGCGTCCACCCGATTCGAGTTCCACCTGCTCGAAGTCGCGGCTGAAGAACTTGCGTCCCACTGCTTCCCAGAACGGCGACGCGCCGGTGTCGTCGCTGACGCCGAGCATCAGCGAGAAGACTTCGCTCGAAAAGCGCTTGCGGTTCGCGGCGATATACAACATGCGCGAACGCGACAGCAAATGCGCCGCCGCTTCGCCTTCGGGCGTGCGCAGCGACGGATCGATATAAAAGCCCGTGAGACGGCTCTTGCCCGTGAGTTCGTGCGACATCGTGAGCGCGTGAATCTTGCGATTCACCTTGAGTTCGCGCGATGCGTGGATCAGCGCGTCGTTACGAAACGCGTAGAACGGCTCCGAGTACCCTGCCGACGCGACGATGCTCGACGTCCCGAGCAGCTTGCCCGTCGCCGAATCCTGCATGACGAAGAGATAGAACTCCTCGCCGGGCAAATCCACCTCGGCGCGAAACGAATCTTCCGAGAGCGCAACGCGCGTTTCGAGCGCGCGGCGGTCGCGCGGCAGCGAATGCAGCACGGGTTGCGCCGCACGCGCCATCCGTTCGAGCTCGTCGAGATCGGAGAGTCTTGCGGGACGAACGAATAGCATCATCGGGTCCTGTTAGCGAGTGACGGCGGACGCGCCCACGAGCTGGCCGATTGCCTGCTCGATACGCGCGAAGCCTTCGTCGAGATCGGCCATCGGCATGATGAGCGACGGCGCGAAACGCAGCACGTTGGGGCCGGCGATCAGCATGATCACGCCATTCGCCGCTGCCGCATTGAGCACGTCCTTCGCGCGGTCCTTGTAAGTGTCGTTGAGTTCCGCGCCGATCAGAAGACCGCGACCGCGAATCTCCCTGAACATGTTAAAGCGCTCGCCAATCCGCTGCAGATGCGCCTTGATCGCGCGGCTGCGCGCTTCCACGCCTGCGAGCACCGTTGGATCGCTGATCAGTTCGACGACCTTTTCCGCAATCGACGCGCCAAGCGGATTGCCGCCATACGTCGTGCCGTGCACGCCGACCGAGAAATGGCTTGCGATCGCTTCGGTGGTCAGCATCACGCCGATGGGAAAACCGTTGCCCAGCGCCTTCGCGCTCGTGAGAATGTCGGGCGTCACGCCATACTGCATGTATGCGTAGAACGTGCCCGTGCGGCCGACGCCCGTCTGCACTTCATCGAAAATCAGGAGTGCGCCGTGCTTGTCGCAGGCTCGGCGCAGACCCTCGAGGAACGCGGGATCGGCGGGCAGCACGCCGCCTTCGCCTTGCACCGGCTCGACGATCACCGCGCACGTGTCCGGACCGATGGCTTCGACGGCCTTCGCGAGATCGTTATACGGCAGATGCCGAATGCCTTGCGGCTGCGGCCCGAAGCCTTCCGCGTATTTCGGCTGGCCGCCCACGCTCACCGTGAAGAAAGTGCGGCCATGAAACGATTGCGTGAACGAGACGATGCCGATCTTCTCCGGACCGAATGTGTCGATGGCATAACGGCGCGCGAGCTTGAGCGCGGCTTCGTTGGCTTCGGCGCCCGAGTTGGCGAAGAACGCGCGATCCGCGAAAGTGAGGTCCGTGAGGCGTTTCGCGAGGCGCAACACCGGCGCGTTGGTGTAGCCGTTGCCGATATGCCAGAGCTTTTCGCCCTGCTCGTGCAAGACCTTGAGCAGTTCGGGATGCGCATGACCGAGCGCCGTGACCGCTATGCCGCCCGCGAAGTCGATGTAGTCTTTTCCTTCGGTATCCCACACGCGGGAGCCGCGGCCTTTCTCCGGCACGAAACTCGCCGGCGAAAACACCGGCACCATGACTTCGTCGAACGTATCGCGGCTTACCTTGATCTCGCTCATGCTGTGCTCCTCGTCTGCCATTGCAATGTCTCCGATATTAGGCAATCGCGCGCCATCCGTCTTGCGCGTTCGCGACATGCTTCGAGGATCATTCACGCATCGGGCGGTTCGATGAGCGCGCCGCCGCGCGGTTCGTCGACCACACCGCCGCGCTGCTTCTCGATCCAGTTGCGGCGCTCCTCGCGCGGCGTCACGCCGAAACGGTCGCGATAAGCATTCGAAAAATGCGCCGCCGATGAAAAGCCGCATGCGAGACTGATCTGCACGACCGACTTGCTCGTGCGCTGCAATTGCGTGCGCGCCTTGGTGAGCCGTAGATTGAGGTAGTACTTCGATGGCATCGCGCCGAGGTATTGGCGGAACAGCCGTTCGAGCTGCCGCCGCGAAATGCCGATGAGGTTCGCGATTTCATCGGTGGCGAGCGGGTCTTCGATATTCGCTTCCATGAGCTGCAAGGCGTCGTTCAGACGCGGATGACGCTCGCCCGGCGCGGTCACGAACGGAATGCGCTGCCGCTCCGTGCCCGCGCGCAACACGCCGACGCCAAGCGAATCGGCGATGCGTTCGGCAAGATCCTGGCCGTGATCGCGCGCGATCATCGCCAGCATGAAGTCGATGCTCGCTTGCCCGCCCGCGCAGGTCGCGCGATTCCGGTCGATCTCGAAGATCTGCTGCGAGACGATGGCGCGCTCGAACTGCTCGGTGAATTGCTGATACGTTTCCCAGTTCACCGCGACGCGATACTGCGCGAGTTGTCCCGCCATGGCGAGCCACCAGACACCGTGATGGATGCCGGAAACGAGCGGCGTGCGGGGCGCCACGCGCGCGAGGCTTGCCAGAAAGAGGCGGTAGTCGGCGAACTGCTGGTAGCGCTCCGAGATCACGATGAGCCAGTCGCACTGCACCGCGTCGTTGAAGGCGCAATCGGCGGGCATGTGCGCGCCGCCCGAGAACGGCACCGGCCGGCCGTCCCACGAACAGATACGCCATTCGTAAAGCCTGTGCCCGTCGATCTCGTTGGCGAGCAGAAGACTGTCGATGATCGGCGCGATGCCGCTCATGGATACCGGCGGCAGCGCCACGATCACGACCTGCAACGGCCCGGACGAGCCCGCGGAACCCGGCGGCGACAGCCCCACCTTACTTGAGACTGCCGGACAGGAATTGACGCAGGCGGTCGCTTTTCGGCGCACTCAGCACATCGGCGGGTGCGCCCTCTTCCTCGGTGCGTCCCTGATGCAGAAACATCACGTGATTCGACACGTTGCGCGCGAAGCCCATCTCGTGCGTGACGACGATCATCGTGCGGCCTTCCTCCGCGAGCTTCTGCATGACCTTCAGCACTTCGCCGACGAGTTCGGGATCGAGCGCGGACGTAGGTTCGTCGAAGAGCATGACATCGGGATGCATGGCAAGCGCGCGCGCAATCGCCACGCGCTGCTGCATGCCGCCCGACAAATGCGACGGATACTGCTTCTCCACGCGCGGCGGCAAACCCACTTTCTCCAGATACGTACGCGCGCGGTCCTCGGCTTCCTTCTTCGACAATCCGAGGACGTGGATGGGTGCTTCCATCACGTTTTCGATGGCGGTCATGTGCGACCACAAATTGAAGTGCTGAAACACCATCGCGAGTTTGGTGCGCACGCGCTGCAACTGCTTGTGATCGGCGACATCGAGATTGCCGGCCTTGTCCGCCTTCGTGCGCACGGGTTCGCCGTCGACGACGATCTGCCCCGCGTTGGGCTTCTCCAGAAAGTTGATGCAGCGCAGGAACGTGCTCTTGCCCGAACCGCTCGCGCCGATGATGCTGATGACATCGCCCGCGCGCGCCGAGAGCGACACGCCCTTCAGCACTTCGTTGTCGCCGTAGCGCTTGTGAATGTCACTGGCGACGAGCTTGGTCGCGACGTCTTTGGCGGTAGGCTCCAACGCTTTCTCCTCGGATGATGGCTTGTCGTGATGCATGGCTTCGGATTTTACCGCTCGTCAACGGCTCGCCGGTCTCAAATAGCCGAGCCAGCGCCGCTCCGCGCGCCGGAACGCGGCCACGAGCGCGAACGAAATCGCGAGATACAACAGCGCCGCAATGCCGAACGATTCGAACGACTGGTAGGTGGCGGAGTTGGCGTCTCGCGCGACCTTCAGGATATCGGGCACGGTGGCGGTGAACGCGACTGTCGTGGCATGCAGCATCAGGATCACCTCGTTGCTGTACAAAGGCAAGGCGCGGCGCAGCGCGGATGGCAGGATCACGCGGCGATACATCGTGAAGCCGCCCATGCCGTAGGCGCGCGCCGCTTCCACTTCGCCGTGCGGAATCGCGCGAATCGCGCCCGCGAAGATCTCGGTCGTGTAGGCGCAGGTATTGAGCGCGAAGGCGAGGATCGCGCAATTGAAGCCGCTCTTGAAAAACGCTTCGAGAAGCGACTGCGAGCGCACGAATTCGAGGCTGTACATGCCCGTGTAGAGCAGCAGCAACTGCACGTAGAGCGGCGTGCCGCGAAACACGTAGGTGTAGAGACGCACGGGCGTCGAGAGCCAGCGGCGCTTCGACACGCGCGCGCAGGCAAGCGGCACGGCGGCGCAAAAGCCCGTCGCGATCGATGCCGCCAGCAGCCACAACGTGACGACGAGACCCGACGCGCGCATGCCGTCGGAGTACAGGAACGGGCGCCAGTATTCGGCAAGGATCTGGATCATGGCGAGCGTGAGTGGTCAAAGTTCGGCGTGCCGCACGCCAATGGAATAGCGGCGTTCCAGCGCCATCAGCACCAGATTCGAAGCGCTCGTGATCGCGAGATAGATGAGCGCCGCGACGAGGATGAAGAAGAACATGTCGAAGGTGCTCTTGCCCGCATCCTGCGCCGCCTTGACGACATCCGCGAGCCCGATGATAGACACGAGCGCGGTCGCCTTCACCAGCACCTGCCAGTTGTTGCCGATGCCCGGTAACGCAAAGCGCATCATCTGCGGAAACAAAATGCGGCCGAACACGCGCATGCCGCTCATGCCGTAGGCGCTACCCGCTTCGAGCTGGCCGCGCGGCACGGCGAGGAACGCGCCGCGAAAGGTCTCGGTGAAGTACGCGCCGTAGATGAAGCCGAGCGTCAGCACGCCGGCCGTGAAGGGGTCCATGTCGAACTGGTCCCAGCCGAAGGCATCGGTAACGCGATTGATCGCGATCTGAATGCTGTAGAACAAGAGCAGCATGAGGACGAGATCGGGAACGGAGCGGATGAGTGTCGTGTAGGCGGTGGCGATAGCGCGCAGCGCGCCATGCCGCGACAACTTGGCCGTCGCGCCCGCAAGTCCGAGCAGCACCGCCACGAGAAGCGACAGCACCGCGAGCGCGAGCGTTTCCCTGGCGCCCGCCCAGAGGAGCGGACCGAAACCGTGTAAAGACAAGGAGCGCCTCCAATTCGTTCTTCGATTGGCGGCGATCCTCGCAAGCTAAAAATAATCGCTCAAAGCGCAAGCTGGCTTGTATTGCGATGCAGCATCCGCGTGTGAAGGCAGTCGAGACGCCGCTGGATACGCGAGCGCGGATCGGAACCCGCGCACGCACGACGTTGAAAAATCGCGCTTTCAGGTCGCATTTTCGATAGACGCGTCGGCGTCCAGACGATGACCTATCGTGGCCGCGTCGCGTTCAATCCGCTGGTAGCGCGCGCACGAGTTGAGCGACCTGACCGTTGGCCACCGCGATATCGGCGCTTTCCTGCAGCAGCGGCAGGAAACGTTCGGCGAAGGCGGCGTCGCGGGTTTCGGCGCGGAACATCGCGGCCACCGCTTTCGCGTGCTCGATGCGCGCCTCGGGCGTGGCTTCACGGTCGTCGAGGACGTCGTCGATGGCGGCGATCACGGCCGACAAGGGCGAGAGCCATTTATAAGCCGAACCGTTGATCACGATCTGCAGGAACTCGCCAGGCGACACCGCGCCGAACTCGGCCTCGTGACGCACGCGCATGTGCGCGAGCACGCTGCGATGAAACGTGAGCAGCGGATGACGGACATCGCGAAGAAAAGCGCTTGCTGTCTGGTCGTTCATGGTCGTGGCTCCTTGAGGTCAGCCCACCAGATGAGGACGATACCGGCGATTCCAACCCGCTCAGTGTCCGCGCGTCCTGCTTGCGTAGCGGATGAACTCGGCAGCCGAGAGCGGCGGCGAGAAGAGCCAGCCCTGACCGAACTTCGCGCCCCGCGCTTGCAGATACGCCGCCTGTTCCTCGCGCTCGATGCCCTCGGCGATCACCTGCACGTCGAGCGTCTCGGCCATGTCGACGATATGCGAGGCCACGCTGCTCGATGCCGCGTCCTGACCGATGGTATCGACGAACGATTTGTCGATCTTCAGGCCATCCACGCGAAAGTTCTGCAAGTGCGACAGGCTCGAATAACCGGTGCCGAAGTCGTCGAGATAGACCGCGTGCCCCGCATCGCGGAACGCGCTGATGACTTCCTTCGCGGCGGCGGCATCGAGAAAACTGCGCTCGGTCGCTTCGATGCGAATCTGCTGCGGCCGCACGCCGACCCGCGCCACCGCCGGGCGCAGCACGTCGAGAAAACGGTGCGTCGTGAGATCCGGCACGGACAGATTCACGGACACGTAGTAATCGCGATAGCGCTTGAGAAACTCGCCGAGTTCGAAGAGCACGGTGTCGAGCACCTGATCGGTGATGGCCTGGATCAGCCCGCCATGCTCCGCGAGCGGAATGAAGTGATCCGGCCGCACGATCCGGTCATGATGCTTCCAGCGCACCAGTGCTTCCGCGCCGACGCAACGCCGCGTGGTGAGATCGACGATAGGCTGATACGCGACGATGAACTGATGCCGCCGCACCGCGTCGCTCAACTGACCGCGCGGCGAGAGCCTTCTCACGATGAACCATGCGGCCCAGCCCGCGCACGCGAGACCCGCGCCCATGCCGCCGAGCAGCCATCCCCACGGCAAGGTGGAGACACGCTGCCTGAAGGTCTGATGCGGCGCGCTCACGACCACCGCGAGCGGCAGCGACACGGACCGGCGCACGACCCACGACGCGCAATCGGGCCCGGGCGATGGTGTGCGATAAACGGCGAGGATGGCGGCGGTATCGGTGGCGGGCGTGCGCGCGATCACGCGGCTCGCTTCGGTGTTGATGACCGCGAGACTCGCGGGCGCGCTCGCGTTGTCGCGACCATCGAGATAAAGCGAAGGATCGGCGGCGACGTAGAAACCGTCGCGGCCCATGACGAGCGACTCCTTGCCGCCCGGCAAACGCGAGAGCGCATACCAGGCGCTCACGCCGTCGCGCGAACGCCAGTCCGGAGCCGGCAGCGTGAGCCCTTCGAGCGTGCCCGCCGACACCGCGCCCAGAAGCGACGAGCATTGCCAGCGGCCGTCGTGATCGTAGGCGCCCGCATCGCGCACTTGTGTATGTGTCAGCGCAATGCGCCTGAGTTCGTGGAGATAGATCGTCGAGCATGGCGTGGCGCTCACCTTGCCGATTTCGCCGAGCGCGCCCGACAGACGGCGTGTCACGTCTTCCGCCCGAAACAGCGCGGCGGCGGCGGCGGTGTTCAGCAATTCGACTCGCTCCTGCCGGCGGCTGCGCTCCGCCAATAAAAAGCCGATGCCCGCCGGTGCGAGCGCCGCAGTCACCACGATGACGATCAGAAGCGCCGCCAGCGCCCCACGTTGGAATTTGTTCATTGCATGTTATGGTCCGCGGCGCGTTGGGTGATACTGGTCTTACGCCGCACGCGCTTTGAGCGCGTTTTTCGTTCGGATGCTCGACTCGGCGGGGCGCGCGCAGGGCAGCGCCGTCCGCCGTCCCGGACAGACGACTAAGTGTAGGGGGCAGCGCCCGCCCGGTTCAACGCTTTCTTTAACCTATAAGTCGCCGGCTTGGTGGGGTGGCGCACGGCCCGCAGGCCCTTTTTTTGCCTCGGCCGGTCGTGCGAGAATCCGCCTATCACTTTTGCTCCAGAAACGACGATGAACGCACAGAGCGCCACCGCGCCGATCATTCGCGACGCCGCATCCGGCGATTTCGACGCCATCGCGCGCATCTATGCGCATTACGTCGACCATGCGCTCGCCACCTTCGAGGAAGTCCCGCCGTCGCCCGATGAAATGCGTTCGCGTCAGGCGGCCATCGTGGCTGCGGGCTTGCCTTATCTCGTCGCCGAGATCGATGGCGAAGTGGCCGGATATGCCTATGCGTCGGCGTATCGGGCGCGCTCGGCGTATCGGCATACGATCGAAGACTCCATCTATATCGCCGAGGGCTTTCATGGCCGCGGTCTCGGCTACACGCTTCTCAGCGCGCTGATCGACCGATGCGAGGCCGGGCCCTGGCGTCAGATGGTCGCGGTCATCGGCAACAGCGGCAACGCGGCGTCGATTGCGCTGCATACGCGTCTCGGCTTCGGACATGTGGGCGTGCTGCGCGATGTCGGCTTCAAGCATGGCCGATGGGTCGACTCCGTGCTGATGCAGCGTGCGCTCGATGCGTCGGCGCCGGTCATCGACGGGAAGAGTTGAGCACGCCTTGCCGACCTACACACTCGCCTCCGCCGTCAGCGCTGAAATCGATATCCGCAAAAGCCGCTTCATCGCGCTCGCGATTCCCGTCGCCGACCGCGACGCGGCCATGCGCGAACTCGAACGGCTGCGCGCCGAGCACCCATCGGCGACGCATGTCTGCTGGGCGCTCTTGGCGGGCGGCCAGTCGGGCATGTCCGACGACGGCGAGCCATCCGGCACGGCAGGCCGCCCGATTCTCGAAGTGCTGCGCCATCACGAAGTCGATGGCGTGCTCGCCGCCGTCGTGCGCTACTACGGCGGCATCAAGCTCGGCGCGGGCGGGCTCGTGCGCGCCTACACCGATGCCATCGCCAGCGCCATGCAACTGGCCGAGCGTGTGGAGCGCATCGAGCAAGGAGTCGTCGAGATCGACATCGATTACGCCGACGAAGCGCGCGTGCGACGCTGGATCGAACAGAACGCCGCCGAACTCGTGGAAAGCGCCTACGGCATGCGCGTGCGGCTCGTCGTCAAGATGGCGGCTGTTGCACGCGAACCCGCTGCCGCCGAATTGCGCGACCTCACCCATGGCCGCGCGAATGTCGAGGTGCGCGTTTGAGCGCCTTCGTAATGCGCGTCGAGCCGGCCGGGTTTGTCGTCCCGGTCGATGAAAACGTCTCGCTGCTCGAAGCCGCGCAAAAGGCACGCGTGGCGCTGCCGAGTTCCTGCCGTAACGGCACGTGCCGCGCGTGCATGTGCCGCCTGATCGAAGGCGACGTGCGGTATCGAATCGAGTGGCCAGGGCTCACGGCGGAAGAAAAAGCCGAACGCTGGGTTCTGCCGTGCGTGGCGCTTGCGACGTCGGATGTGGTGATCGAGCAGCCCGAAGCGCGTGAGATGGTGCCTTCGCCGCGCCCTTCACGCTCGCGCGGGTTCTGACTCCGCGAACCCGGGTATTCCGGGATTGTCGTCTCAATTCAACGACCTACGAAGAACATCCCGAGTCGCCACCAAGCATGTCCGTGTGGAAAGAGGATGCAGGCCGGCTCTCAAAAAGTGTACAATTGCGCTTTGCCCTAAATTCTGACAGGGCCAGATCAACCGAGAATTCAATGACAAAAGTACTGCTGAAAGAGAATGAGCCTTTCGACGTCGCCATGCGCCGTTTTCGCCGTACCGTCGAGCGCACGGGCCTGATTCAAGAACTCAAGTCGCGCATGGCGTATGAAAAGCCGACCACCGAGCGCA
The DNA here is from genome assembly GCF_023631465.1 of Caballeronia sp. GAWG1-1. Taxonomy (NCBI): domain Bacteria; kingdom Pseudomonadati; phylum Pseudomonadota; class Betaproteobacteria; order Burkholderiales; family Burkholderiaceae; genus Caballeronia; species Caballeronia sp. GAWG1-1. Next base: position 11,559 of record NZ_JALQDB010000009.1, on the reverse strand, counting down.
AGCGCAAGAAAGCTGCTGCCGTCGCTCGCCTGCGCAAGCAGATCCGTCGCGCGCAATTGCCGAAGAAATTCTATTGATCGACGCGGGGCTCGAGCCCTCGCCTGCATCAAAGCTGTTCGGAGTCGTTTGAGTTGTCTGGTACAGCGGCCCGATAGCCGGTCATAGCCTGAGTCTGATTAGTCGCGGTTTCGCTCTTGAGTGGCCGTCTGGTCATCGGTGCGAAAGCTCGCGGGTGGTACGCGCACTCGACGTGCGTCCTTCGGACAACGGCTGGCAAGAATGCACAAAGCCTGCATGAGTGAATGCTCATGCAGGCTTTTCGTGCTTGTTGGGATCAATTTTTCGACGCGGAATTGTGTTTTGATTTTGCCTTGCAATCAGGATAACGGCGCGCAAAAGCCAAACAAACGCACAAAAGCAAAGAGCCCGGCTTTAACCGGGCTCTTTGCTTTGAAACTTGGTTGCGGGGGTAGGATTTGAACCTACGACCTTCGGGTTATGAGCCCGACGAGCTGCCAGACTGCTCCACCCCGCGTCTGAAGAATTGAATTATAGGCGCAACTTGCTCGCTACGTCAAACGGAGTTTTCATCAAGTCGATGAAACACGCAGAAGTGTTTCGCTGGCGTGCGTTTCTTCGCCAGACTGCAACGCTCGATGGTGCTCCCGCGAAAGTTTATTGAGCAATGGCAGCAAGATGAATGCGATGGCCGCGCCGGCCGTCGCAAGCCATCCCAGCCCGAAGAACAGATGCGTATAAAGCGGCAACGACTGCACCGCATCGAGATTGCCATTCGGCATGCGCGCCAGATTGGCGACCACGCTGCCAAGATACTGCGACACGCCCGTCGCCACGAAATACGCGCCCATCATGAAGCCGCTCATGCGCGCCGGCACGTAACGCGCGATCATCGCGAGACCAAGGCCAGACACCAGCAACTCGCCGAGCGAGTAGAGTCCGTACCCCGCCACCATGAACCACGACGACACGCGCCCTTCCACCGCGTAGCGCCCGCTCAATCCGAAGACGAAAAAGCCGATCGCCACGACGACAAAGCCAAGGGCGTACTTCGCCGCAACGGAAATGTCGCGGCCGCTACGCCCGAGGCGTGTATAGGCCAGCGCGAGCATAGGACTCAGCAGCATGATCCAGATCGGATTGAGCGCCTGAAACTGCGCCGCGCTCCAACTGAAGAGATGCTGGCCTGCAATGGAGAACGAAGGATCGACATTGCGCAGGGCGAACAGCGTGAGCGACGTCGACATCTGCTGATAGAACACGAAGAACAGGATGACCTGAAACACGAGGATCAGCGCGGCGACGAGTCCCGCGCGCTCGCTACGATCGCACACGCTCAGCATGTAGCCGAAGATCGCGAGAATCGCGACGCCCGCGCCATACACGCACGTCACGGCCACGGCCTTGTGCTGCAGGATGAACACCGTTGCCAGCGCCAACATCACGCCGCCGCCGATGACCGCGAACAAACGCCTCCAGTTCAAAGGCGCTTCGTCGGGCGCCGAGCCGATATGCGCGAGCGTGCGTCGCATCAGCGCAAAATTCAGAAGTCCGAGCAGCATGCCGCCGCAGCACACCGCGAAGGCCGCGTGCCAGCCCCAATGATCTTTGATCCACGGCGTGGCGAGCATCGAAAAGGTCGACCCGATATTCACCGCCATGTAGTAAATGGTGAACGCACTGTCGATACGTGCGATATCGCCTTCGTAAATTCGTCGCACGAGATTCGCCGCATTCGACTTGAAAAGCCCATTACCGACGACGATCACGCCAAGCGAAGCATACATGAACCCAAGCGCGTCGTATGGCAGCGCCAGCATGAAATAACCGAGCGCAAGCACGATTGCGCCAAGCGTCATCGTGCGCCGCGCGCCGAGCACTTTATCGCCAATCCAGCCGCCTATGGACGGCGCGGAGAAAACCAGCGCGGTAAATGCGCCCCATGTGAGATTGGCGTGCTCGTCGGCGAAACCGATCTTGTCAATCATGAACAGTACGAGCAACGCAGCCATGCCGTAATAACCAAAACGCTCCCACATCTCGATCAGAAAAACCGTGGTGAACGAGCGCGTCTCAGACGTGCCGGGCGGGCGAGTAATCATCGATAAATCCTCGAACAACGATGGGCGAATCAGCGGCGCGAGAAACGTCGCTTCAAAGGGTGATCAGGAAAAAGTCAAATAACTGTAAGGCGTGTTCGAGCGGGAAAATGGGTGATTATCGCAAATCCGCGATGTGGATCATGGGGGAAATTGAGAAACAGGCTATTGCGCGAGTCGCCGCAGCGGATGTCGACAAAAATGCGACGCGCCGATATTGCAAGGCAGACCAACGGCGGATCACGAGATTCTCTTGCCAATCTCGCGCTGCACGACAACCGCTGCAATTTTAATTGCGCATATCGCCATGAATCTTTGGGGAAACAGACTTTGCGATGCCAAAACCGGATCGCAATTAAGAGCGTAATAATCGTTCGAATTACGTGAAAATGTGCAGCACCACATTTAAAAACGATGCCGAATTCCCGTCGTGAACATCAACTGATTTCGGCCGCTCGACGGATCATTGCCATAAACCACCGCTGGCGCCTGCGACGATGCTCTCTGATAAATCGATTCGAGATAAACATCGGTGCGTTTCGACAGCAGATAATCCACCTGCAGCGCGCCCTCATGCCAGTGCGCGCCGCCGCCGCTGGTATAGACATACATGCCCGCTATCGCGATGGACTGCGTGAGCTTGTAAATGCCGTTGATCTCGTAGTTGTTCAGCCCGAGCGATGGCATGACGTTGCCGGTGTCGGCATCGGTCACGCCAGAATTGACGGTGCGTGAAAACGCGCCGCCCAGCGTGACCGCACCGAGTTCATAGCTTGCGCCCACGCCGAAAGTATTCTGCTGCTGAACGTTCGCCGAGTAGACCGTGCTGGCCGCGCCGGGAAGCGCCAATGCGTCGTACGCGCCGCTCGTGGTGTCGCCGCGTCCGTTGTTATGCAGATAGGCAGCGCCCGCGCTGAACGACCCGAGCGAATAGTTCGCGCCGATGCTGTACGCGCGGTTCTCCGCAAACTGGCCGGCGGCATTAGAGAACGCGTACAACCCGCCGAAGCTCAGGCCGCCATAGGAAGCGCTCGTGTACTTCACGGAATTCGCGGCAAGGTACGAATTGTTGGCGTTGTCGTTATCGAGCAAATGGGCGAACGCGGTGCCGCCAGTGCCACCTGTCAACGTGAATGGCGCGAGGTAATCGTGGATAGAATCGTATTGATGCCCGAAGGTCACCGTGCCGAGCGTGTCGGTGCCGAGTCCGACGTACATCGGATGATCGTTCAAGCCCTCTCCCGATACCGACGAGAACCCGCGCTCAAGCCGGAAGATGGCGCGCGCGCCGCCGCCGAGGTCCTCCGAGCCTTGCAGCCCCCAATAGCTGCCATCGATCGTGCCGCTCGTCAGCCGATACTGCGACTTCCCGCCCACGTTGCTGACATAGGCCACGCCGGTGTCGATTTCGCCATAGAGCTGCACCGAACTTTGCGCCCAGGCCGCCGACGGCGTCCCGACGACTGCGATGATGGTTGCCACCGCCGCCTGGACGCCGAACAGCGCGCTCGATGGCGTGAGGCTAGCATCGACGGCCGAAGAAGTATCGCGGCAGTTTCGCGGACGGATTGGCATGAAGAGCTCCGATAGTTCGTTTTGGTTCTGAGAGCGATTGTCGATTCTGCAATCGAGGTTGTCAGGTCGAAAAGCGTCAGCAAAGCACTCTGTGACCTTGAACCAACGAACGCGCTTTTTTCTGCTTTATTGAGGTTGCGGATTTCGCCCTCTTCAGCATAGTCAGCGACCCGTGTTGCTTGCCGCTAGAATCGAGGCGCTCACGGACAACCGGATCACGCCCCATGTCGAAAAACACCATCGCAATCGTGACGGGCCACACGCGCGGCCTTGGCGCGGCGCTCGCCGAAACGCTGCTCGCGCGAGACATTCGGCTTCTCGCCCTCTCGCGCAACACAAACGCCGCGCTCGCCGCGCGCTATTCCGGCAAGCTCGAAGAGGTGGAACTGGATTTGACCGACTTGGATGCCCTCGGCCGCTGGCTGGAAGGCGACGCATTGCGCACGTTCATCGGCGACGCGGACCAGGCGCTCCTCGTCAACAATGCGGGCATGCTGGCACCGATCGGCGCGCTCGCGGATCAGAACGCCGCGACCATCGCGCGCGCGGTCAGCGTCAACGTTGCCGCTCCGCTGATGTTCGCCGCAGCCTTCGCCGCACAGGCTGCGCACGTCGCGGACAAACGCATTGCGCATATTTCGAGCGGCGCGGCGCGCAACGCCTATCCCGGTTGGAGCGTGTACTGCGCGACCAAGGCCGCGCTCGGTCATCACGCGCGCGCGGTCGCACTGGATTCGGAGCAAGCCGGGGATCGCACGCTGCGCATTTGCAGCGTCGCGCCGGGTGTCGTCGATACGGACATGCAGGCCGAAATCCGCTCGACCGGACTCGAACGCTTTCCGCTGCGAGAACGTTTCGATGCCCTCAAGCGCGACGGTCAGCTCGCGACGCCGCGACAATCGGCTGAGAAGCTGATCGCCTACTTGTTGAGCGATGCGTTCGGCAGCGCGGCCATAGCGGACGTGCGCGAGCTCGGCTGAGCGTCGTGCGTGTCCATTTGAATCGACGCTCCGTCGAGCGCCCGACGCGACAGCACGTCCGCGCTCGCATTCCGTTCGCGCGGAATCCACGTGAGGCGGACCGCGCCGATCCGGGCGATGAGCGCCCGCGCCTCGCGCGCAAAATGAGTCAGGGAGCGAATGCCCTCGCCTTCGCTGGCGTGCATATCGTCGATCACGACGCGGCTGTCGCCGTGAATCGCGATCTCCGTCGCGCCTTCGCGCAAGGCGGCTTCCAATAGCGCGATGAGCGCGCGATATTCGGCAACGCTGCTGTCGCCGCGTCCCGCTTCCGCGCTGATTTCGACGACTTCGCCTTGCGGGCTCTGCAATACCGCGCCAATGCCGACGCGCCCCGGATTCGGCAGCGCGGAGCCGTCGAACCAGCCGCGCCAGCCGGGCGCGTCGGTGACCACGGGTTTTCGGCTCGCGCGGCTCGCACGCTCGGCCTCGCGCGTTCGTACGGCATCGGCAAACTTCCGCTGCGTTGCACGTCGGGTCGCGATCAAATCGGCGAGGCTTTGCGAACCGGCGACTTTCGTCATCGTCCTGATGAGCGCTTCGTGCTCGGACAACGAAGCGCCTTTGGACAGCCGGCGGCTCCGTTCACGTTCCTTCTTATAGGCAACCGCAAGCAGTTCCTCGACATCGATCATGGACTAAGGAGGCATCGGGGAAAAAGAAGCCCGAGCTTAGCAGACGCCATTAGCGCGCATTCAAACAGGCATCGATGGGAACGAACGTTGCTGCTTAGTTGAAGAAAAAGAGCGGCTCATGCACCTTTGAAAACCGACACCGCGCAACGTTTTTCACGCGTAAGGAGCGAATCATGAACCAACCGATGGAACCCGCCTCGGGCGGCGCGACGATCATAGGCAAAGGCGCCGCGACCGCCGCCGGACCTGGCCCGGACGTGATGGCCGCCAGTACGCTCGATGGAAATTCGGTGTTGTCGAGCGACGGTCACGACGTCGGCTCGCTGAAGGAAATCATGCTGGATGTGAGCAGCGGACGTATTGCGTATGCGGTGCTGTCGAGCGGCGGCTTTCTTGGCATCGGCAACAAGCTGCTGGCCATTCCCTGGAGCGCGCTGACGCTGGATACCGACAATCGCTGCTTTCGGCTAACCGCGACTGCCGAGGAAGTGCGAAGTTCGCCCGGTTTCGACAAGGATGCGTGGCCTTCCATGGCCGACCGCGTCTGGGCGACCACGGTGCATCAGCACTACGGACGAGAGCCTTATTGGACCAATGAGACGCGGCCGGACGATGTAAGGCCGACGGGCGCGATCCCGCCATCCGGCGTCGACGCGCCCGAGGCGGGCGGCGTCAAGCTCTGACGGGCGGACGGATTTCGGCGAGCCGCCTAGTCGCGGCGGCGCTCGCCGACTTGAACGTCGACGCCTTCGGTCTCGCCCATCAGCGCCTTCAGGACATCGCCGGCGAAGTCTTCGATGGCGAAATGCCATTCCAGCGAGCCCACGGGGAAGTCGTTGGGATTGCATTTGCCTTGTGCACGCCGGATGGCTCCGACCGACAGGCTCAACGCACGAGCGTGTTCGAAGTGTGGATCGCTCGAATCCAGAAACGGTATCTGATCTTTATCCATGACACTCTGTCGGCCCCGGCCGCGGCGGTTGCATGAAATCGATAACGGCTGACGCCGGCAATACTTTAGGATCACGCGCGCTGTCGGACTCGCATTACACGTCCGCACGGCCGCGCCAGATCCAGCATGCGGGAAACTACTCATGCAGCCTTATGCAAATCTTTCGGGCAAATCGGGCATTGCGGCTTTCGAAATCCTGCACGACGGCATAAAAATACGCTTCGTCAACGGCGGGACCTATTTATACGACTATTGCACGCCGGGGCGTACGACAGTCGAGGAGATGAAACGGCTAGCTAGCACTGGACGCGGGCTAAGCACCTACATTTCGCGATACGGCGGCGAGTATGCCGAAAAAATAAGCTAGCCGCCAAAACCGCCATTTTAGCTTATTGCCGCCAGCACTCTTTTCTTGCCCCACTATGGAACAACTCAACGACGCGACGTAAGGTGCGGGACGACTTCGTTGCAGGTCGTTTCGAGTTGATGAAGCTGACGTTGAAGCTTGCTGAGCTGCACCTGTGCCGAGACTCGCCGGCCTTCTAGTTGGGCAAGCTCGCGACGTATTTCCTGCTGTCTGGCTGCGACTTGCTGATCCTGACTATTGCCACGCTGCAGATCGACCCGCACACGCTCGACTTGCGCTTCGGATTCTGCAATCAACCGTGTGTACTGTTCGTTCTGTGCTTCCAGGTATGCGCGCCGCATTTCCGCTTCGGCGAGTCGCATGGCTTGCTCGACGAAGTGACGGAACGCGGCTTCAGCGGCATCGGCATCTTCTGCTTTCAGGACTCGCCACACAGCGTCGTCGTGGAAAAGCACCGAATAGTACGTCAGGTCACGCGGGTAAAACAGGAGAGTGGTCGAAAACGCAAAACTTTGAAAAGCGCGAAACGTCGATAACGATGATTGCTGAATCAGCCATTCGACTTCTGCTATTTGAGCAGCCTGCAACGCTTGCGAATTGACTTGCTGCGCCGATGCGCCTATCGGCCGAAGAGGCGTGACGCGCGTTGCTTGCGCAGCGGGTGTGGCGACGGTAGGCGGCTCGGCACCAGTGTCATCGTCATCGTCATGCGGCTGAGGGGCGTGCATTCGAAAGGAATCAGGCGCTTTTGGCCGTAAGAGAAACGATGGCGCATTATCGAGTAAGGTGCCTCTTCTGCTGAGCAGACTCTTCACATTGACTCCCCGTCTGCCCCTCGCTCCGATCGCCAGACGTCACGCGATCCGTATTCGAAGTTCGCGACTTGAAATTGCTTCGCGATGAATTGCGAGCTTGAAGATTGAAACGCCACTAATATGCATCGCTCAATGACGCTTTAATCTTCAATACGATTGAACTGCGGAAAACTTAGTATAGCCGAGGCGTCGGTAGATTCAATCGACGCCTTGAAAAGGCCGAGGCTTCTCGTGTATCTCGTAGGAGTGACTCGCGACGTTTCCGTGAATGCAATTCCGTGAAACGCCGTGACTCTTCCGGCAACGCTAATCACATATGGCGGTAGATTGCCTGAGTTCCACTCATGCGCAACTTGGCTAATTGCGCGGACCGTGCCTTGGACATTAAAGCAACCATGCGCATGATTCGAATGCCCTGTACGCCACATGTAATGCCGGGCGTCTTGGCGACGCTGGCCTCAAGCGTGGACATGTGGCGATACAGATGTTCGATAGGCGCAACGCCATGTATCCGCGAAGGCGGCGCAGCGTGCGTGGACGCAGACAGACGACTGACGTTTTCGACGGCAACCGGAGTATTCACCGGCGGTTCCGGAAGCGACTCGGGCGCCGGTATATCGGCACGGATGGTACCTTCATTTCGGCCCACGAAAAACTGATAAACCGCTTCCAGACCATCGGCAGGCGTTTGCTCGACACGTCGCGCAGTCGCGGCGCACACATGCAAGCGCCAATTTTCACGCTCACTTATTTTCGAGATGAGATCGGCAATGCGCAAGCGCAATTCGCTATCGCGGCGCGCAATCATGGCTTGAAGCATTCGCGCTTCTTCGCTCGATGGATCGGGCATGCGTGCGCTCCATGCCATTAATTCGTTCAGGGAAATCGACATGGAAAACTCCGTAACATTCTGTTGATTGAAACGGATTTCGATCCGTTCCAGATCTTCTGGACCACGAATTGTAACGAACCAACAGCGGCTTTTGCCCGTCCATAAATCCTAGTCTTTGCGAATGATTTAAGACAAGAAAGCCGCCGTTTCGACGCGGCACGCGCGATGCTTACCAAGTCGGCACACGGCGCACCTCTCGCGCCGGACTTCAAGGAGACAAACATGAAATCCACCGCATTGGTTGCCGGCGCTCTCATCGCCTTAGTCAGCACCGCCACGCTGGCGCAGGAGATGTCGCGCGATCAGTTGAATCAGCGTCCTTCCCAAATGAAGCAGGTGCAACCTGGCGTCTCGCCGGGCAAGAACATGAACGACTCGGCTCAGGGCGGCGTGCCGGCGGGCACAGCGGGGAGCGGCACGCTCATGCAACAGCGCGAGAAGGGCATGGCGCCCGACGCGACGCAAGCGCCCGCAAAGGGCGCGAATTCTACTGGGACGATGAAGCAGTAGTCGTGCGCAAAGCAGCGCCGCGCGCCGCGTATTCGTGAGGCGCGCTGACACGCGCGTTTCCGGACAAAGCGTACATAACTGTTGGCGGCTTGGGCGCGACACTCGCGAACGGTCTGGCGTGGTCGCAATCGGACCTACGAAACGTTAATTATCGTCTCCATCACAACGATTAAGAATTGTCCGAAGGTTTTTTGCAGCGTGAGTCGCTTAAATGCATACCTCCTACAAACCATAAAGAGGCTCACAATAATGAAGGACCTGCAAGTTTCCGTCGACTCCAACGGCCGCGTCACCACTTCCCATTCAATGGCTATCGGCGAGCATTGCGCCAATCGTGCGCGCCTGCTGTCATCGCTCGTCAACATCGTCGCAGCGCCGGGCGGCTTCGAACACTTTTGCTCGTATCCGGAAACCATGCGTCGCGACATCCTGAGCCTGCTCCACTCCGTCGCAGAAGAACAGACGCCGTTGATCGCCGCGCTTGAAGAGCACACGGCTCGCGCGTCCTTTGAAAAGGGCGTTCAGACGGCGCGTGAATTCATGGCGCAGGAACAGGCGGCAAATGCCGCATTGCATTTCGACGCAGAGCAGGCTGCGCAAGCGATGATCGCTCACTAAACGACTTAACCGCGAGCAAAAGCACGCGGTATCGAGTCGAGCGACTCACAGCCCCGCACGCGCCGGGCTTCTCACTGCAACGATTTCAACCGTTACGCGCCCATGTCCACGTACCAGGCAGCGTCATGGTGCATCCGCCAATTGGAAAACAATCACGAAATCATGCGAACACTTAGCGCTCTTATTGTTTCATTCGGATTCCTGGCGTTGACCTGTGCATCGTCGGCCTTCGCGACCTACAGCGAAGAATGGGTTAGCAATACGGCGGGCGCGCGACAGAGCACGCCGCAACATGCGGCGAAGACGGTGTCACCAAAACGAAAAGTGGCGGATACGTCACAACACGTCGATACCGCAAACCAGTCCGATCCCATCGCCGCGTTCGCGCGACCGGAGTCATCAGCCAGGAAACGCGAGGAAAAAGCGGCCGCGTCGCGCGATCCGATCGAGGCTTTCGCGACTGCGCCGCGGCAACGGTAGCACGGAGCGTACGTTTCTTCGGCAATTTGGCGATGAAACGTTTGCAGAAACACGATTAATCCGATATCGACACCGGAGCAGGATCGACTATTCTGTTGAATGTCGTAAGAGATGGATACACGGTTGGCCCCGCCCTGCCATGTGCGCGATTCAATCGAGCATTATTAGAGGCCTGGCCTCGCCGTCGTAGCCATCGTTCTTACGGCGCCCCCTTTTCCCCGTGTCTGTCCTAAAAGAATGCCCGCTATCGGAAATGACTCCGATAGCGGGCTTGTTCTGCTGACTGTCTTTTGCTTGCGTTTAAGCAAGCATATCCGACGGCAGCTTGCCACCATTGGCAGCCAATGCCTGCATCAGTTGCTTGTGCAACCAGATGTTCATCGTCGCCGAGTCGTTGGTGTCACCGCTGTACTTCAGCTCTGCGGCCAACTGCTTGCGACGGTCGAGGCTGCTGTCTACTTGCAGAAGCTTCATCAGATCGACGATCGATACGCGCCAGTTGAGCGTCTGGCCGCTTTCGCGCGCCAAGCTGTCCATGACGGCGGCCACGTCGATGTCGGACAGTGCGGCAGGAGCCGGCGCCGCGTCGGCTTGTGCGACATCAGCGGGGACCGGTTGCGCTTCGACTGCGGGCGCTTGCTCGGCGGGCTTTGCCTTGTGGAAAATCTTGTTGACGATGTCACCGAAGATGCTCATGTTTCAATTCCTTGAGTTGATAGGGAGTTGCAGCGCGTGAACCTTAGCGCGGAGTACCGTCGATGGTTAGTCTTTCCAGCATCGAGTGATGCGAATTTGACTAAATTTTTCAAGGACGTACGCTTAGGAGTGCGGCTTTTCCCCGCGGATGAGAACTTCCGGTTGGATCGCGCGTGAGAAATGGCGATCGCTTGTGTTGCGTGAAGTGCATCGCTTGGGGAAAATGAAGACAACCCTTTGATTTTCATAAAGGATTGCGGAATTCGTCGGAACATACTGGCCTGCATACAGGCGGTCCCTCTCCGCCACAATTTCAAGCCCTTGATTGTTTGAGGGCTTTTTCTTTTGCACCCGTTATTGTTCGCCTTGCTCGATTCTCATCACGACAACGTCCGCGTTCCAGACGCTGGCGCGCGTCAAGCGGTTGAAGGAGCAGAAGCTCCATGTAATGCTTGTATTCCATTCGCCACGCGGCAAGGCTCTAAGCGATATTGTTCTTACGTTTTTCCTGCGACGAGTCAGTGCGAAGAGCGACACGCCTGGACGTATCGCCACGGCGCACGGATTCCACAGCAGCTTCCGCGATCGGGCCAGCGACAACGGCCACGCCCGTGACCTCGCGGAACGCGCGCTGGCTCATACCGTTGCGAACAAGGTTGAAGCGGCTTATCACCGAACCGATTTGCTAGAGTTGCGCCGCCCAATGATGGAAGCGTGGGCAAGACACGTTTGCGCCACGCCGGCTGGGAACCTGTCCGCATTTTTGTGTGCGAGGCGGTTAGCGGAGTCACCCGCGTGCGTTGGTAAAACGCTCTCCAAACAGGATGGCAAACTGGTTCATCGCGGACGACCAGTCGAACGCCGTGCGTACTGACTTTGCCAG